>RGQW01000109.1 GCA_010029945.1 Actinomycetota bacterium
GTCGGATGAGCTCAGGGCCATCGACGTCACTCGGTTGAACTCCGGCGATATCGATCGATCCACCCGTGGGTTTTGTCATACCAACGAGTGAGTGGAGCATCGTCGACTTCCCTGCACCGTTGCGACCCATCAACGCGATGACTTCTCCCCGGTGCAGCGTGGTGGAGACCGAGCGCAAAGCTCGCGTGGTCCCGTAATGGATCTCGAGGTGATCCGTCGTTGCCGCCACGGTGGATTGTTCGACCACGCGCACCGGCGGCACGTGACCGACGAGTAGTTGCCGCAGCGTAGAAGCCTGGCGGCGTGCGTCGCGGACGGTGATCGGGGTCGGGCTCCAGCCTGCGACGCGTCCGAGGTGGACGACGGGCGGTGCGATGGGTGCCGTTGACATGACGTCTGCCGGGCTGCCGATAGTGATCGGACCCCCGGAGGAACTCAAAGCGATGATCCGGTCGGCGTATTGCAGGACCCGCTCGAGGCGGTGTTCGGCGAGAACGACGGTGACGCCGAGATCGTGAACGAGTCGATGCAACGCGGCGAGGACTTCCTCCGCCGCCCCGGGGTCGAGTGCGGAGGTGGGTTCATCGAGGACGAGTACCCGCGGATGCGCGGTGAGCACCGCGCCGATTGCCGCGCGCTGTCGTTGGCCTCCACTGAGAGTCCGCAAGGGCCGGTGGCGCAGTTCTTGCAGGCCCAAAAGGTCGAGAGTCTCCTCCACCCGGCGACGCATCACGGCGGGCGCGATGCCGAGGCACTCCATGGTGTACGCGAGTTCTTCCTCGACCGTGTCGGTGACGAAACTGGCCATCGGGTCCTGGGGAACCACGCCCACCAGGTCGGCAAGGTCGCGGGGTCGGTTGGTCGAGGTGCTCCGTCCGTCGATGCGCACATCGCCGGTCAGCACCCCACCGGTGAAATGCGGCACCAGGCCGTTGATCGCCCCGAGCAAGGTGCTCTTTCCCGAGCCCGTCCCGCCGACAACGAGGATGAATTCACCCTCGGCGACGGTCAGGTTCACGTTGTCGACCACACAGGGTGCGTTCGGGCTGTACCGAATGGAGACGTTGTCGAACTCGATCACGACTCGGCCCGCCCTGGCAGGTCGACCCTGGCGGGGTCGAGATCGGTCGCGGGTCCGACCGATGGCGGTGGGGGAGTCAGGTACGCCGGAGCCAGTACCGCTCCCAGGCCGATGAGGGCAAGAACCGGAAGCGTCGGCCACAGTGGCGGTGACGTCGATGGGTTCATGCCTGCGGGGTCCTGGACGGACGCGATCACGAACGTCGCAGCGACGACGCCGCCGGCGAGTGCGGTGAGGACGTCCGGCCGGTGCCAGGTATTTGGGCGGTAGCGCGTGCGAAGACTCCGGCGACCAGCGAGCGAAACACCCACGATCACGCACAACACTCCCGTGATCAAGATTCCCGCCCCCCAGGTGGCAACTGATCCGGTTCCAAGAACTCCGTACGTGCCGATCGCGATGGCCGCGAGGCCGACGATGAACACGGTCGCCGTCAGTCGAGACCGCGCACGGCTGACGGTCGCTGATCGGCCGTACCCGCGAGAATCCATAGCCGCCGCGAGTGCGATCGATCGATCCATGGCTCCGTGCAGGACGGGCATGACGGTTCCACCTACTCCTCGCAGACCGGAGTCCGCGCGTCCGCGCAGTCGTCGGTTGGCACGGATGCGAGCCACATCACTGGCGAGTTGAGGAAGAAAAGTCGTGGCGACCACAACACTGACACCGACCTCATACACCGCTGCCGGTATCGACTTCAGCAATCGATGGGGTGAGGCAAGTGAGCTGGCGGCTCCCACCGCGACGATGATCGCGGCCAGGCGAAGGCCCTCGTAGAGGGCGTGGAGTGCGGGTTCGAGCATGAGCGTGCCACCGAGGCGGATGCCCGCGAGCCACGAAGGAAGCGTGATCCCCGGCAGCTCGAGTAGCACCGTGGTTCCCATCGGGGCGACGAAGAGAATCTGTGCGACGAGTCGAAACGCGACGACGATGAGTGCGAGCCGAAGGAAGAATCCGAACGATCGCGCCCAGGGAGCATCGGAGCGTCGACGGTCGACCACGACGGCTGTGCAGGTAATCAGTCCGAGCAGCAGCAGCGGGTTCGTGGTCATGCTGGCCGCGACTGCGACACCGAGAGCCCACGCCCACCAGGCCAGCGGGTGCAGCCATTGGGCCCGGTCGTCTCGTGCGAGGTTGGGCACAGTGGCGTGACTCGTGCCCGATGTGACCGTGGGTGCCGTCATCGCGTCGCCGCCTGTCGAGAGCGGCGCCACAGAGCGAAGCCCACCACCGCGATAACCGACACCGTGAGCGCAGCGGCGAGCGGTGTTGTGGGAGACGTCTCTTGTGTGGGCGGCTCGTCGGGGGAGTCGACAACTGCGGATGCAGCATCGATTTGATCGACGTTGTCGACCTCGTCGGATTGCGTCGGCGATGCGTCATCCGCGCGGGAAGTAGTAGGGACCTCGACCAAGGGCGCGCACTCGCTCGCCGGATAACCGTCGATTCCACACACGAAACCGGACTCCACTCGCATGTCGGCGACGGCTTGCGCGATCGCCAGTCCGGTGGCGGATTTATCGACGACGACGCAGGTGGCCACGAGTGCGCCGGGTTGCTCACCGTCGGGCGACTCGTCGATCGTTCCGGGGTCGATCACGACCCCGACGCGCTTGGTGTCGTCTTGACGCTCGGTTCCCGCGCAGATGGACTCGAAGTCGGGCTCGACAGACGGTTTGATGTCGGACACCTGACCGGCCAACCCGAAGCGCCAGCCTTCTACCGAGCCGTCGGCGGGGACGCGGGTTCCGGCCCCTTCCGATGCGTAGCCCCACTCGGGTGACGTTCCGGCGTCAACGATCCAGTAGGACCAGTAACGGTAGGTGGTGGTTGCGACCGCGGACGGGGTAGCGACGCCGACCACCAGCACCGCGATCAATGCCACAGCACTGATCGACCGATGAGTCGGCGCCGCTCCCCGAGTGGTCACTGCAGGCTGCGGCTCAGTGCGCGAACGAGGTTGACGCCCCCGAAGTCGCGCGGATTGCTATCGGTCGCCTCGGCCACGAGCAGCAGGAGTCCCACCGCACCCGGCACTACCTCGTTGTCGGCGTAGGCGTAGGAGCGCACGTTGTCCTGCAAGGTCGCCAGTGCTGTCGGAACCGCGGAGGAACCGGTGCCGAAGGCCGTGAGGCCCAGCAGGGCCCAGCCCGTGGAGGTGTAGTCGGCACCGGAGCCGAAGTCGGACGTCAAGGCACCGTCGTCGTCGATGGCCGTAGCTACGAACGCACCGACATTGGCGTTGGTGTTTCGCTTGCGGCAGGTGGGATCGGCTGAGAGGTCGTCTTGTGCGGATACCGGAAGGGCTCCGGCCAGACCCATCAGCCCCTGGGCGGTCGCGAGCCCGTTCGCCTTACTGCCCTTTTGATACGCGAGCCCACCACCGCTGGCGCACTTCAGTTTCAATGTGCCGAGCCACTCCTGGGCGTTCGGAACACGTCCGCTTCGATCCTGCGGTTGAACGGTTTGCAGTGCCATGACCGACAAAGCGGTGGAGTTGGCATCGGATGCGCCACCGGAGTGGAAGGGGAAGCCCCAATCGTCGTTCTGCACGTCGTTCAGCCACACGATGGCGTCGCGTGCCGGTGCGGTTCGACCTGCCAAGTACAACGCGATGGCCGCCATGGCTGTGCTGTTGGTATCCGGACCGGAGAACTTCTTCGGATCAGAGGGGGAGCAGGGGGTCGATGTGTTCGACCGGAAGGCTTCGAACGATCCGTCGGCACACTGCTGATCTTCCAGCCAGTTGACCGCGGCTGCAGGAATGCGCGCATCGGCGGCAGCCAGCCCTGCGATCGCCAGCGATTGACGGTAGACGCCGTCGTACGTTGCGTCTTGAGTTCCAAACAGTCCGGTATCGGCTGCGTGCGCCGGGGCGGTGAGCACAGCGGCGGAAAGTGAGACGGCCCCGAGTGCAGCAAGGACACTTCTGCCGGCCCTGGTGGCGAACGAGACTCGAGTAGTCACGAATATCTCTTTTCTGTTGAGCGGTCCGGAGCGCTGTCCTCGTCGACCGCCCGACAAAAAAATCCCTCATGCTTAGGCATGAGAGACGCGTCAGGGTGATCCCGTGGACTCGTCCCGTTACCTCGACGGATGGAGCCGCTCGCGCTCGCCAGGTGCTCCGACTCGCTCGATTCGAGACCCGGGCCTCGATGAACTCACGGTTGCGGGACAGCGTCGGATTTGCACCGACTTCCCCTGGACGTCGAACGCGTGCATTCAGTTGTAGCCGAATCCGACCACGGCACCGGTGCCTGTGTCAAAGGGTGGAGAGATTCCGGCGTGGTTGAATGATGGACTACTCCGGGTGCAGGCTCATCTCGTACGTCACCGACCCGTCTTCTAGCAGCGTGACGGTGTCGACTCCCTCATCCAGCAGCGTTCGAAAATTCTCACCGATCCAGGACTCAGCATCGGCTTGACTCGCGAACGCTTCGTCCGTGCCCGAGGCGGGGGACACGGCGGTGCCGGATTCATTCGCGTAGGTCCAGGTCCATCCCATGGCTTCCTCCCGATTGGTGTTCGTGTGCTCGCGTCGTCGGACTACGGGCGTGGGTTCGGCGACTTGGTCAGGCTCGGATCGCTGATGACGAGATCGCCGAGGGCATAGTCGATCGCACTCATGACGTCGTCGGGCAAGGTGATACCGGCGGCCTTGACGTTTTCGTCAATTTGCTCGGGTCGAGAGGCGCCGATGATCGCCGCGGCCACGTTGGGGTTCGTGAGCACCCAGGCGATGGCCAACTGCGACAAGGTGAGATCCATGTCGCGCGCGATGGGGGCAAGTCGCTGAACCGCATGAAGGACGTCGTCGCGCATCCACCGCTCGATCATCGATGCGCCTTCACCCCCGGACGCACGTGAGCCCGCTGGTGGTTGCTGTCCGGGCTCGTACTTTCCGGTGAGAACCCCCTGCGCCATCGGAGACCACACGATTTGCCCGATGCCGAGTTCCTCACACGCTGGCACCACCTCGGCTTCGATCACTCGGTAGAGCATCGAGTACTGAGGCTGGTTGCTGATGATTCGGTCGAATCCCATGTCTGCTGCGATCCGCGTGGCTTCGCGGATCTCATCCGCTGTCCACTCCGACACCCCGACGTAGAGAACCTTGCCCTGACGAACGAGATCGTCGAAGGCACGCAGGGTCTCCTCGAGCGGAGTGCTGTAGTCGTAGCGGTGCGCTTGGTAGAGGTCGACGTAGTCGGTCTGCAGCCGTCGAAGCGAGGCCTCGCAAGACTCCATGATGTGTTTGCGAGACAGGCCACGATCGTTCACCCCCGGTCCGGTGGGCCAGTAGACCTTCGTGAAGATCTCCACTCCTTCACGTCGTTGGCCGCGAAGGGCTGCACCCATGACCTCTTCGGCGCGGGTGCCGGCATAGACGTCCGCGGTGTCGAACGTTGTGATTCCTGCATCGAGTGCGGCGTGGATCGTCGCGTGCGCGGTGGTGTCGT
>RGQW01000110.1 GCA_010029945.1 Actinomycetota bacterium
CGCGAGTTGGCCATGATGAACATTGTTGGCTCTGCCTTCTTCGTGATTTCCGCTTTCGGGGCATACATCGTTCCGCTCACGGATCAGCCCATCTACCCGCGGATTGCGAATCTCGGAACTCTCGCGGGAGCTCTGCTTTTCCTACTGTCGTCCATCCCCGGATTGCCGGAGAGACGGAGGGCGAGCACACAGGCGACGCCTCCAGAAAGCCGGTAGCGACTCGACTTAGATGCCCTTCGGGCGGAGATAGCGCTGGGCGAGACCACCGATGAAATCGAAAGCGAGAGCAACTAGGGCGACAAGAACCGCGCCAACGAAAATGGCGGTCGGGCGGTTCAGTTTCAGGCCGGCGTTGATCGTTTCCCCAAGGCCGCCGCCGCCGATCAGGAATGCCAACGCAGCCATGCCTACGTTGATAACGGTTGCTGTCCGAATTCCAGCCATGATGACCGGAACAGACAGCGGCAACTCGATCTTGAACAGTCGCTGGAAGCCGGTCATTCCCATGCCTTTGCCGGCTTCGATCACTGACTTGTCCACCTGCTCGAGGCCGACGATGGTGTTGCGGAGCACCGGCAGCAGCGCGAACGTCGCGAGCGCGATGATGACTGTCGTTGCTCCCTGGCCTAGCCACACGAAGAACAACACGATGAGGCCGTACGCGGGCAAGGCTTGGCCGAGTCCCAGCACGCTGACCAGGGTGTCCTTAATCTTGGGAGCTCCCTCACGGGTAACCGCGATGCCGATGGGAACGGCAATCACGATGACCAGGACGGTGGACCAGAAAGCGACATACAACTGTTCCTGCATCTGACGCAGCAACTTCGCCGGTTCCAGGATCTTGGTCGTTGTCTGATCGAACTCCGAGTAGTTCCAGACGACGAAGAGCAGAACGGACAGGATGAGAAACAGCGCAGGGGTGACGATGAGGTCGAGTGAATCCGACCTCCATCGACGAGTCGGTTTGGCCTCCGCATCCTCGGCGGTCAGCACTACCGCGGTGCTCACGACCCTGAGTTCTCCGATCCGGTCTGAATGAGGAGGTGCGCGAGGCTTTCCACCGTGCACCCGCCCAGGTAGTTTCCGCGCGCGTCCACTACAACGGCCATACCCGCGGCGCTGGTCAGCATCACCGACAACGCATCTTGCAACGTGTCTTCTGGCTGGAGCTGAACCGAGATGGGACGGCCGGCCTTCTCCAAGCCCGATGACCGGTTCAGGGCGCGCTCGTCGATCCACCTCGTGGGGTGGTTGTTGCCGTCGAGGAGAACAGCGACGCTCGTGTTCGCCTCGTTCATCATCGCGAGAGCCTGATCGCGCTGGAAGGGCTCCTTCAAGGTGACCAGCGGAGAAAGTTCGATGTCCTTGACGCGACGCAGGGTGAGGGTCTTCAAGATCGCGCCGGAGCCGAGGAAGTTCTCCACAAACTCATCGGCTGGGTCGGTCAAGATGTGCTCGGGTGTGTCCAACTGAGCGATCTCGCTTTGGTCACGCAGAATCGCGATCCGATCCCCCATCTTCACAGCCTCGTCGATGTCATGGGTAACGAACACGATCGTCTTCTTAAGTTCTTCCTGAAGCCGGAGGAACTCGTTCTGCAAGCGATCACGTGTGATCGGGTCGATCGCTCCGAACGGCTCGTCCATCAGCAAGACGTCGGGGTCTGCGCCCAAGGCCCGCGCAACACCAACACGCTGGGCCTGGCCACCGGAAAGCTCGGACGGGTACCGGTCCCGGTAGATGCTGGGGTCCATCGACACAACCTCGAGAAGCTCGTCAACGCGCGCCTTGACCTTGTCCTTCGGCCACTTCAGCAACCGTGGAACAGTGGCGATGTTCTCGGCGATGGTCCGGTGCGGAAACAGTCCGATCTGCTGGATCACGTAACCCATACGGCGACGAAGTTCGTTCGGGTCGCCCTTCGTGACGTCCTCACCCTCGTAGATGATCCGTCCCGATGTCGGCTCGATCATCCGGTTGATCAGGCGAAGCGTGGTGCTCTTGCCGCAACCGGACGGTCCGACGAGGACGAGGATCTCGCCGGGGTTGACGTTGAGGTTGAGGTCCTTGACCGCAGGCTCCTCGACGCCCGGATACGCCTTCGTCACGTGCTCGAGCTGGATGAGTGGTTGAGCGCTCACTGGATCTCCCGTCAGGCTTTCTTGGTTCGTGGTGTGGTCACGCGACCGAGGCCGCGCAGCAAAGAGTCGATGACAAACGCGAGGGCGAGGGAGAGCAGGACGCCCGTCCAGATCGCTTCTAGTCTTTGCGGACTCCAGGACGCTGGAGTCGACCGAGTCGAGTCCGGTGGTCGTATTTCGCAAGATCGGCATGATCGCGTACAGATAGAGCGCGATGAACGACGGTGTGAATCCAAGGCCAACGATGGGAATAAAGATTGTAAAGAGAGCCAGCGAGGGAATCGTGAGGAAGACCGACGAGATGGCCAGGGCGAGTTCTTTCGCGAAGGTGTGACGCATGGTCAGCACCGCGACGACAACCGCCGTGATCCCCGCAGCGAGCGTCACCACAACGACATACATCAGAGTCTGCGTCAGGCCATCCACGATGAGGTCCGTTCGGCTCGACATGTAGTCGAACCAACTCCGTACGCCGTCCACAGACGCTCCTGGCCGTTAGGTCGAAAGGTGAGGGGAAGGGAAAGGAAAGGACTTGCTTACTAGTAAAGAGGGCGGGGGCCGTGGCCCCCGCCCTCTTTCGAACTAGCCGGCGATGATGCCCTGTTCAATCAGGTAGTCCTTGGCGACTACCGCGGGCTCTTCACCTTCCGCTGACACCCGAGCGTTGAGCTCGGCCATCTTGAGGTTGTCTAGCGGCTCGAGAATCGCAGCCGTGATCGCATCGTAAGCATCCGCATTCGCGTCGTAGGTCTCCTCGCGAATGGTTGCCGAGATGTTGTAGAGGATGTTGACGCCCGGATCCTCGACCAGGGTCAGACCCAGTGCCGGGATACGACCGTCGGTCGTGAAGATCTCACCGAAATCGCAGTTGTCGTTCGCGGTCTCGGTGTAGATCACGCCCGTGTCCAGGATGTTCTGCTGAGCGTCCGGCAGTTCGATGCCGGCGTGGGTCTCGGTCAGAATCAAACCGTCGGGACGGTCCGGGAATTCAGATTCCATGCAGACGACGGCATCCGGGTTGTCGCGGACGTACTCCATCATCGACTTGAGATCGAACGCGCCACCGTTAGCTTCCGTGGCAGCAGGGCTGGACGCGAAGCCGTAGGTGTTGTTGAACGGCGAGCGATCCACCCACACGATGCCGTTCTCGGCGTCGAGTTCGCGAACGCCAGAGGTGAGTTCCTCTGGGTCGAAGCTGGGATCTTCTTGGCCGAGGTGAACAGTCCAGCCGGTGCCGTTGTACTCCATGTACATGTCGATCTCGCCGGAAAGCAGCGCCTCGCGGGCGACCGCGGTACCACCGAGGTTGACCTTGTCGTCGACGTTCGCGCCGGCAGCCTCGTAGGCCTGGACCATCATCTGGCCGAGGATCAACTGCTCGTCGAAGTCCTTCGAGCCGATGGCGAGGTCAACGCCACTCAAGTCGTATTGCGATGCGACGCTATCTCCACCGGAGTCGCCACCTGACGAATCGTCCGAGTCACTCGAACAGGCAGCCAGCGCAAGAGCCGAAGCACCCACGATGACCGCGAACTTTTTACCCATTGAACCCATGAACGTGCTCACTCCTTGAATCGCTTACGTGCCGGGCTTCTGACCTTGAGAGGTTATCGGGTATTCAGCCACACCGCCTAGACCCCCTGAGCAACGTCACATCCGTGACCGTGCTTGAGACATTTCTGAGATACGTACGACACAAGCGTTATCTGCGCGTCCACTTGTGAAATATCTTGCGCTCCCTTCCGCGAACTGCCAGGGAGCCTCCCGCCACCCCCGGGCACGATGCGATGGCGTGAGTTAGCGCTCTGTTTCTAGCGCCTCGAGTCGACGATCGAGGTCACGCAGCCGAGGGCGGACGAGGGCATCGGGAAGACCCTCCTCGTCTCGCATCCTGAGTAGCTCCTCTTGTTCGGCCCGGACCATGGCACGGGCAAGTTGGAGCAAGGCCACAGAGTTCACCGGCAGCTCCGCCAGTTCATCTGCCTGTAAGGCGGATCGATCGAGGCGCTCCTCGCAGTCACTTCGAAGTCGGTCAACAACCTCCGGAGCAATCCGCTCACCGCTGGCGTCAGATTCCGACACCGCTGCGTCCAGTCTTTCCAGAGCCGCCCGTGCCAAGGCCGAATCCACTGTTCGCGCCAACGCCGCGTCATCGTCACCACGCACTCCCAACCATCGTGCGAGCGGTGCAACAGACAGCGTCAACAGCACGCTGATGACGATGATCGCGAACGTCGTGGCTAGGAGCACATCGCGGTAGGGAAAGGGTCCACCGCTGGCGATCACGAGTGGAAGCGAGAAAGCCGCGAGTCCGGACACCGGTCCTCGGGCACCCGCCCAGGCAACGACAACCGCCTGCCTCACCGCCTGGTCTCGAACAACGCCTCGACGCCTGTCCCGGGAACGCTCGATAACAACCATGAGACCCACGAACAAGAACCGAGTGCCGACCAAGGTGACGAGCACAACCGGCACCAACACCAGCACGAGGGCCACCTCGTCTGAGCCCAGCCGACGGAAAACTTCCGGTATCTCCAACCCGATGAGGCAGAACGCGAACGACTGCAAGATGAAGGTGACGTGCCGCCACACGGTGGTTCCTTGCAGCCGCCCCGACCACCCGGGGTCTGCATGCTGGGCGTTGGCGAGCCACAGGGCCGCCACCACTACCGCCAGAATCCCTGAGCCTTCGAACTCTTCGGCGACGACGTAGATCAAGAAGGGTGCGACGACGATCAGTGAATTGGCGGCTACCAAGTCTCGACTGCGACGTAGCACCGTCGACATGCCCCATCCTGCAAGCGCACCAACAAGCACGCCGATACCGACGGCGGCAGCGAGCATCCCCGCTGCATTCAGCATCGTCACACTGCCGGCCACCGCCGCGACCACGGCCACACGCAATGCCGTCAGGCCTGTTCCGTCATTGACAAGGCTTTCGCCTTCCAGGATGGAGACCAAGCGACGGGGTAGCGACGCTCGTTTCGCGATCGTGCTGACTGCCACCGCGTCGGTGGGGGAGACAATCGCGCCCAGGGCGAACGCGACGGCCAAGGGCATCGCCACGAACAGGCTCACCACACCCCCCACAACCAATGTCGCCGTCAGCACCAGTCCGATCGCCAGTGCCAGAACGGGTCGACTCACCCGACGCAGGTCGAGGTAGGAAGAACTCAGAGCCTCTCCGAAAACCAAGGGCGCCAGAAGCAGGATCAAGATCATTTCTGGTTCCGGGGGTGCGGTCGGCCCGAACGGCGCGAGACCCACGACCACCCCGAGGGCAATCAACGGAAGGGCGATTCCCCACCCGCGTTGCCTCATGAACGCCGCGAGGCCGAGAACGATGACCGCGGTGAGTGCGTACGCGAAAAGATCGTCG
>RGQW01000012.1 GCA_010029945.1 Actinomycetota bacterium
CGAGAGGTGGATGAACGGGATACCGCTACAGCGGCCTTGAGTGCGCTGCTGGCATTCAGGGGAATATGGGGGCTGCGTGTTCATGATGTCCGTGCCACCGTGGATGCTGTCTTGGTAGCTCGGGCACTTAGGTTCGAGGATTAGGAATCGGTAGGTGAAACGGTGACGGGTGTCGATCGCATCGAGATCTTCGGCATAAGCGGTCGCGGGTATCACGGAGTACTCGAGTCCGAGCGCGTCGCAGGTCAGGATTTCAGCGTCGACCTGATTCTGGGTGTCGATCGCACCGGTAGCAGGGACAGCCTCGCGGACACGGTCGATTACTCGGTGGTTGCTGAGCGAGCCCACGCGGTCCTCACCGGAGAGCCCGTTGATCTCATCGAAACGGTGGCCGAGCGAATCGTCGATACGTGCCGAGATCTTCCCGGCATTTCCTTCATGGAGGTGGCGGTGCACAAGCCCCAAGCCCCGATAGCTGTCCCGTTTCGTGACGTCGTCGTTCGGATTCGCCGAGAGTTTCGTTGACGTCGATGCGCTACGTCATCGGGATCGGCTCGAACATGGGGGACTCCGTCTCCATCGTTCGGCGCGCCATCGACGAGATCGAGGCGACCTTCGACGTTGTTGTCGACGAGCGCTCGTCGCTGTATCGAACACGACCGGTGGGAGGGCCGGAGCAAGACGACTACATCAACGCCGTCGTCGTCATGCACTGTGACCGCGATCCGGACCGCGTGCTGGCGGGTTTGCAGGAAATCGAGCACGAGTTCGGACGAGTCCGGGATGTTCGGTGGGGCCCGCGAACCCTTGACCTCGACATCATCGCCGTCGACGACATGATCTCGGTCGATCCTGATCTCACTCTTCCGCACCCGCGAGCGCACGAACGGGCGTTCGTGCTGGTGCCGTGGCATGAGATCGACCCGGAGGCAACGCTTCCCCACCACGGTCCCATCGAGAATCTGATCAATCGCCTCACGCACGATGCCCAGGACGGCTCACAGATTCCGTCGGTGTCGCCGGTTGTTGTGGTGGCAGGAGCCGACCAGGCGCCGGGGACATCAACATGAAGCCGACCTCGGCGCGTCTGCTTCTGGCGGTGACCATTTGCGGTGCAGTCGGAGGGTGGTCTCTCGTCGTTGATCATCACGCCAGCACTCATTGTGGGCGGTTTCGCCGAGCGAATGCGGTTTTCCTCGATGTTGACCTTCTCGGCGCTGTGGCTGTTGGCCATCGCTTTCGTTATCTGGGGGGCGGTGCTTCGTCCGCGGCTAGAAGCGCGAATTGACCCCACGACCCGCCCGGGAATTGATCCGCTTCCCGGACTGGTGGCGGCCCGGGTAGCAGCGATGGCCATGGCGGCGTGCCGCGTGTGTGCTGCTGTTGCCGGCGTCTACTCCGGGATCGCCATTGCGACGGTGGCCGGTGGTCTCGCGACACCGGCGGCATCGCAAGCCTTCTGGGCTTCCGTCCTGGCCGCTAGTGGTTCCGGCGTCGCTAGCGCCGCATCGTTGCGACTCGAGAGATCCTGCTTACTCCCATCGGGTGCCGACAACGACGATGAGTGACCTACAGTCCTCCCTATGAGCGAGACCTCCGACGTGCCTTTGGAAGATCTGCCGTTCGACGAGCTTCGGCATCAGGCGTTCAGCGTCGCCGAGCATCGGATGGATATCGGCTTCTTCACGGACCTTTTCGGGCACATGCCGGGAATGGTCGCGATCGAAGGAGAGCAGGGAGATCTCGGAGCCATCGGCGGCACCTTCATCGAGACCGTGCGGGCCGTGCGAGAGATGTTCGGATCCGGTGATCTCGACCCCGATACCGAGGCGCTCCTGCGCGCTCGCTTCGCTACCTACATCCGCGAACACCAAGACGGATAGGTCTCATCGGTCCGCGTCACCGGTAACGAAGAAGAACGAGGCGACCGCTGCGGAGAGCGATGCAACCGGCACTCCCTCGAGTGCGAACTGCATGGCCTGCAGGTGGGCGAAGCTGGGGGTGCGCGCCTTCAAGCGAACGGGATAAACATCTCCATCGCTGACCAGAAGCCACCCGGCGATTCCCAGAGGATTCTGGGTCCACACGTGCACGACACTCTCGGGACTGCGCAAAGTCTTGGGCAGTGACACGGCGAACGGATCATCGGCAAGGTCGCGAAGCCTCGTGACGCAGTCACCGATGACCGTGGCGCTGAGACGAATGGATTCGACGAGGGATTGGTAGCGCGCATGAGCGTCCCCGTGCGTGAGAACAGGTGTGCTCCAGTCGACATCAATCTCGTTGTAGGCGAGGTACGGATCGTCTCGTCGGATGTCCCAATCCACTCCGCTTGCCTGACCGACAGCTCCAGAACACGCGAACGTTCGCGCGGTGTGGTGGTCGAGTCGTGCCAATCCGTGCACGTCCGTGCACTCGTCGATGTATTCCCTCCACGAGACGGCGTGCTGCTGGGCAAGCGAAACGAGCTCAATGATCTGAATAAGCGAGGACTCGGGGAGCGCGTGTTCGAGCCCTCCGATCCGGTTGATCATGGGATGAACCCGTCCGCCGGTTGCTCGTTCTTGCCAATCGACCCACGCCTCACGAAGGGCCAAGGCGCCCGGCGCTCCACGGGCCCCAAGGAGCAGGGCACTCGCGCCGATGCGACCTGCCTCGGCAAGAAGCATGCGCGACCACGTGGCCCTTTCCGGCGGAACAATCCCGGTGGCCTTCTCGACGGCGAGTGCCACGCCGAGTTCTGAGGACACACCGGACAACCAATCGTGTCGGTTCGCCAACATCATGATCTGTCGGAAATCGCGCGCTTCGAAGAGCTTTTCCGCGCTGCGATGCATGAGTCCTGGCCGGACCTCGGCCCCGGTGATCGTCCCCGAGGCGTCGATGTCGAGATCGATTTCCAAGCCGCCGTGGCTCCCCGGGTGATAGTCACCAAGGTCCAGAGCTATCCGATCCTCGTCGGGCGAGCCGAGATAGCGGGCCATTCCGATGGCGGCCGTGACGTGAAGTGAATTGCTGTCCGTCACCTGACCATCGTTTCACTCAGTGCCGGGGTGGCAGGTGTGGGCGTGCACGGCTCGATCAACCAATCGAACGATCCGAGATCGGGAGGCCACGACGCCAGCGAACGTGACCCCACCGCAGAGGTACTCAGCACATCGAATTGAGAGCGAACCGTGGCGTGCGGGGAAGCACAGGAATCGAGAGCCACATGGGAGGTGATGTTGACCGAACCATCGGGTCGCGGGCGACAGGGGGCTCCATCGACAAAGCCCTTGATCGTTCCACCGTCCCACAATCCCGAGCGCCGATCATCGAGTCGATGGGCATAGTCAATGGCGATTGCGTGGCCGCTGGCGAGTATCCGGGTGAGGCGGCGCCACAGGAGATCACGTGGGAGGCCAACCTCACGACGTGCCAGCGGTTTCGTCGCCGGCCACCAGCGATCCAGCCATGCACGTGCCTCGCCCGGCGATATCCCACCCAGGAGGGCTTCGGCGGCGGGGTCTGCCAGGTCTGGGCCCAGTACCTCGGCTCCGGTGGCGGCCTCGACCTGAATGATGCGCGGTCGAAGGTCATCATCGAGTTCAATCACCGGGCACGCCACGTCATCGAGAAACTCGTGCGCAATCACCAGACCTGTGATGCGCCCATCCATTCCAGTGATGTCCTCGACGTCGCGGGTCACGCGCACCTGGCGCCACTGAATGGTGGCGGGCAGGTCATAGGGTCGTGGCCGCACATCCACCCCGATGAGAGTGACCTCGTCGTCGACGAGTGCCGCGAGTTGGGTGAGAAGGGCTCCTGAGCCACTGCCGATGTCGACAATGCATCGAGGCAGCGAACTGTCGGTGGCTGGGAGCGGGTGCTCAGGTGCTGGTGCAAGAAGCGCACCGATTCGGCGGGCGATCGCCGTACCTGCGTCGATGGAGGTGCGGAAATGCTGCTCGGGCGCATGGTGTGTGTAGAAGGTGTGATTGGCGTCCTCCCATGCATCGACCCACGCGCGAAGGGGCAGCGTCGACGGGGCATCGGACATGTCGGCACGCTAGTACCCCCCTAGGCTTCGGTGCTGTGAGCGACGCAGCGCCGTCTCGTTTGCGGATTGCCATCGTGGGCTCCGGTCGCGTCGGGGCGGTCCTGGGTGCCGCCTGGCATCGAGCCGGACACCGCATCGTGGGAGCGACAGCTCGATCGGAGACTTCTCGGCTTCGCGCCGACGCGCTGTTGCCGGGTGTCAGGATTGCCGACCCGTCAGCGGTTGCTGCCGACGCTGATCTCGTCCTCGTTGCTGTTCCCGATCCGGATCTTCCGGGTGTGGTGGAGGAACTCGTGGAATCCGGCTCGGTGGGTTCGGGGCAATTCGTTGTGCACCCCGCCGGCCGCTACGGCCTTCGAGTTCTCCAGCGCGCCACCGACGTGGGGGCGATCCCGCTTGCTATCCATCCGGCTCTTCCGTTGACGGGAACCACCACGGATCTCGAGCGACTCTCGGGAGCTGCTTTCGGGGTGACGGCGCCGGAGGGAATGCGCACGGTAGCCGAGGCGCTGGTTGTCGAACTTGGTGCCGAACCGGTGTGGGTTCCGGAAGAGGCGCGTGGCCGGTACCACGCAGCGTTGGCTTTCGCGGCGAACTATTCGATGACTCTCGTGAACAGTTCTCTCGCGCTGCTTCGCGACGCGAATACTGAATCTCCCGAGAGACTTATTGGTCCGCTCGTGCGCGCGAGTGTCGAGACAGCACTCGAGCGCGGTGAGGGCGGTCAGACCGGTCCGATCTCTCGGGCCGATGACGCGACGGTGGCAGAGCACCTGGCATTGCTGAGCGAACAAGCACCGTTGGTGGCGCAGGCCTACCGCGCACTCGGTCTGCTGACCGTAGATCGGTTGCTCGATGCCGGAGTTCTTGACACCGAGCAGGCGTCGCGGGTGCTGCGATCTCTCGAGGAAGCGCCATGATCGTGACGCGCATCCTGGACTCCGTGGATCGAGTGCAACGTCGTGTGTTCGTCCCCACTATGGGCGCGCTGCACGAAGGGCACCGGGAATTGATCAGGGTGGCTCGCCGGAACGCGGGAAGCGATGGAGAAGTAGTCGTCAGTGTTTTCGTGAACCCGACACAGTTCGCGGCCGGGGAGGACTACGACTCGTACCCGCGAACTATGGAGGCCGACGAGGCCCTGTGTCGTCAGGAAGGCGTCGACATCCTCTACGCCCCCTCCGTCGACGACATCTACGGATCGAGCACAAGGAGATCCGCGGTAACCATCGACCCGGGACCTCTGGGCGATGAATTGGAGGGCGCATCACGACCCGGACACTTCAGTGGAGTCCTTACCGTGGTGGCTGTCTTATTCGCCAAGGTGCGCCCCGATGCTGCCGTGTTCGGCGAAAAGGATTTCCAGCAACTGGAGCTGATCCGCCGCATGAACGACGACCTCGGGTTTGGCATCGATGTCATCGGTGTTGACACGGTCCGAGACGCCGATGGGCTCGCCCTGAGTTCGCGAAACTCGTATCTGACAGACGAACAGCGAGAAGATGCTCGAGCCATTCCCCAGGCTCTTGCCGCCGGGCAAGCCGCTGCCTCCGCAGGACCAGATGCTGTGGTTACCGCGGCACAGCGAGTCTTGGATGATGCCGGCATCACTATCGACTACCTCGACGTTCGAGGAACTGACTGCGAGTCGCTGACATCTCCCGGTACGGCGCGGCTTTTTGTTGCCTGCCTGGTGGGAACCACGCGGCTGATCGACAACTGCGCCGTGGAACTGGGGAGCGTGTGACGCACATGGAGCATGCCCGCACTCGAATCCCCGGTCGTCTTGCCGCTCCTTCGCCCGGGTGGACCGCTCGGGCCGACGTGATCGTGGTGGGCTCAGGCGTAGCCGGCTTGACGACCGCCCTGAGGGTTCGGGCGCTGGGGCTGAGTGTCCTGTTGGTGACGAAGGCGACGGTGAACGAAGGCTCTACTCGGTGGGCCCAGGGTGGGATCGCGGCCGCTCTTGCGGATGATGATTCACCTGCCGAACACATGCGAGACACCCTTGAAGCGGGTGGAGGGCTATGTAACGAACGGTCGGTCGACATTCTGGTGACTGAGGGTCCGGATGCTGTTCGAGAACTCATCGCCTGGGGTGCGCACTTCGACACCGACCCGACAGGATCGATCGCATTGACCCGTGAAGGCGGCCACCATCGCAATCGAATCGCTCATGCCGGAGGTGACGCGACGGGAGCCGAAGTGTCCCGAGCTCTCGTGGCGGCCGTCCGCGCTGATCCGGGAATTGATGTCGTGGAGAACGCTCTCGTCCTTGACATCATCACGTCGGCGAGTGGCCGAACGGCCGGAGTAACGCTTCACGTGATCGGACCAGGCCAACGTGACGGTGTGGGCGCAGCATTGGCACCATCAGTTGTATTGGCGACTGGCGGTTTCGGCCAAGTATTTGGTCAAACGACCAACCCGTACGTAGCGACGGGTGACGGTGCGGCGCTGGCTCTGAGGGCAGGGGCAGCTGTCGCCGATCTTGAATTCGTCCAATTCCACCCGACCGTGTTGTGGTTGGGTCCGGTGGCGAAGGGGCAGCAGCCGTTGGTGTCTGAAGCGGTGCGAGGTGAAGGCGCGTTCCTGCTCGACGCTGACGGAAAGCGCTTCATGGTTGATGAACACCCGATGGCTGATCTTGCACCCCGAGATGTGGTCGCCAAAGCGATTATGCGGCGCATGCGCGAGTCGGGAGCAGCCCACGTATGGCTCGATGGCCGCGAGCTGGGCGCCGATACCTGGGTTCACCGATTCCCCACCATCCTCGAGTCGTGCCGGATGCGCGGGATCGATCCGGTGAGCGACCTCATTCCCGTCTCTCCGGCGCAGCATTACGCCTCCGGTGGTGTGGTCACCGACATCGACGGCCGTTCCACGATTTCTGGTTTGTACGCCTGCGGGGAAGTCGCGTGCTCCGGTGTTCATGGAGCCAATCGCCTGGCATCGAATTCCCTGCTGGAAGGGCTTGTCTTCGCTCGGCGGATAGCCGACGCGATCGAGGTCGATCGAACCGGGCGGGATGTTCCGGAGTCGAGTGACAACGATGTGGCCATGGGTGTGCTTGCCAACGACGTGCGTCGTCCGTTGCAGCAGACGATGGACGCGAACGCTGGTGTGTTGCGCAGTGCGCAGTCGCTGGCGAGCTGCGCGCAATGGTTGGACGATGCCCTCGACCAGCCCAGCGGAACGCCACGCACGGAAGACTGGGAGACGACAAATCTGGCAACCGTCGCTCGCGTGCTGGTCGAACACGCTCAGGCGCGTGAGGAGTCACGAGGTTCGCACTGGCGCGAAGATCACCCAGATCCGCAGCCTGAGTGGCGGGTCCGCTTGGTCACGACGATGGATTCTCACGGGAATCTGCTCACGGTGCGTCGTTCCCCCGATTGGTTGCCTGGATCACTCGAGGACTCGGAGGTCTAAGTGCCCTACCCGACCCACGGATTGTCTGCCGAGACGATTGCGCTGCTCACAGACGCGGGCCTTCGTCCCCTCGATGTTGAATCGTTGGCTGTCCGGGCCCTGGAAGAAGATGTCGACGGAGGCGTTGATGTCACAACGGTGGCGACCGTTCCCATGGAGCAGCGTGGGCGCCTGGCTCTGGTGGCTCGCGGTGGTGGAGTCGTCGCCGGGCTTGTGGTGGCTCGAGCGATCTTTGAAGTGGTCTGCGGCGATGACATGACATGTGACGTGAGTGTCGAGGAAGGTTCCCCTGTTGAGCCGGACACGGAGTTGATGGCGGTGACATCGTCCACCCACAACCTCCTGCGGGCCGAACGGCCAGCGTTGAATGCAGTGAGCCACCTCAGTGGCATTGCGACCGCGACCCGCGCGTGGGTCGCGGCAATCGCCGATACCGACGCGAGTATTCGCGATACCCGCAAGACGACCCCGGGTCTGCGCGGCGTGGAAAAGTACGCGGTGCGTACCGGTGGCGGTATTAATCACCGCATGAATCTCGCCGATGCTGCTCTGGTGAAAGACAACCATGTGGAAGCGTCGGGTGGAGTAGACGAGGCCTTTCGCGCCGTGCGACGCGCGTTTCCCGAGATTCCCATTGAGGTGGAAGTCGACACCTTGGAGCAACTCGACGTAGCTATAGACGCGGGCGCTGACCTCATCCTGCTGGATAATTTTTCGGTGCAGGAAATGGCAGAAGCTGTTCGGCGGACATCGGGACGTGCGCTTTTGGAGGCATCCGGAGGGTTGACCCTTGACCAGGCGTCCGCTGTCGCCGCTACGGGGGTCGACTACCTTGCCGTAGGTGCATTGACGCACTCGTCCCCCGTACTGGACATCGGCGCGGATCTAACCGTGGTCAGTGAGGAGAGCTAATGCTGCTGGCCGTTGATGTCGGAAACACGAACACTGTCCTGGGTCTATTCACCGGGGAAGAACTGGTGCGGTCGTGGCGAATTACGACGCACGCGCGTGCGACCGGTGACGAAATGGCCCCAAGGAAGTCGGTGCCGATCGCATCGTCAACACACTCGCCGCCCATCAGCAGTTCGGCGGGCCGTGCATCGTCGTGGATTTCGGTACGTCCACCAACCTTGACGTGGTCTCAGCGCAGGGCGAATTTCTCGGCGGTGCCCTGGCCCCGGGTATCGACATCTCGCTTGAGGCACTGTCCGCGAAGGCAGCGCAACTGCGAAAGGTCGAAGTCGTTCGTCCACGGTCACCTATCGGCAAGAACACGGTGGAGGCTTTGCAATCGGGCGCCGTCTTCGGATTTGCGGGACAGGTCGATGGTCTCGTTGATCGGATTATCGAGGAGATCGGACCGGTGACGGCGGTAGTGGCGACCGGGGGTCTGGCTTCTGTGGTCATCGGCGAATCGGAGACCATTACGCACCATGATCCTCACCTCACGCTCACCGGCCTTCGGATGGTTTTTGAACGAAATGTGGGCTAGAGGAAGTCACATCGTCGTGACAGACGACAGTCGGGAGTGGGGTATCCAATAGCCTTGCCCATCGTGGACGGCAGTGACCTCGAGGATGACCTCCCCGAACAAATGCGGATCCGTCGCGCCAAGCGCGAAGAACTGCAGCGCCGAGGCATGGACCCCTACCCGGTGCAACTGCCCATCACACATTCCATCGCTTCGGTGCGATCAACCCATGGCGACCTAGAAACGGACACGGCATCCGGAGACGTCGCGGGGATCGTCGGGCGAGTGATTTTCTCGCGCAATACCGGAAAGTTGTGCTTTGCGACCTTGCGAGCGGGTGACGGCAGCGAGATTCAGGCGATGCTGTCACTCGACAAAGTGGGATCAGAAGCCCTCGAGGCCTGGAAAGAGCTCGTGGATCTCGGGGATCAGGTCTTCGTTCATGGTGAAGTCATCACCTCTCGTCGCGGGGAGCTCTCGGTCTTGGCTGACGAGTGGCGCATGGCGTCGAAGTCCTTGCGACCGCTGCCTGTTGCCCACAAGCCGCTGAGTGAAGAGGCCCGGGTTCGACAACGCTATGTCGACCTCATCGTGCGGCCGGAGGCAGCGCAGATGGCCCGGCTGAGAGTCGAGGCGGTCGCCGCCTTGCGATCGGACCTCTCCAGTCGCGGATATCTCGAGATCGAGACCCCCATGTTGCAGACGCAGCACGGCGGGGCTGCGGCTCGGCCATTCACAACGCACTCGAACGCGTTGGACATGGATCTGTTCTTGCGTATTGCTCCCGAACTCTTCTTGAAGCGCGCCGTTGTCGGTGGCTTGGAACGGGTCTTCGAGATCAATCGAAATTTTCGAAACGAAGGCGTCGACTCAAGTCATTCGCCGGAGTTCGCGATGCTCGAGTTCTACCAGGCGTATGCGGACTACCAAACGATGGCGACCATCACCCGAGAACTCATCCAGGGTGTCGCTCGCCGCATCAGCGGTAGTGAGCAGGTTTCGCGCGCGGACGGATCGAGTATCGACCTGTCCGGTGAGTGGTCGATGATCGACCTGTACGACAGTGTCTCCGCTGCTGTCGGTGTCAACCTCTCTCCCCAGACACCGGTGTCCGAACTCGAAAAGCTCTGCGAGCAGGCAGAGATTTCGGTCGCACCGACGTGGGTCGCGGGGAAAATGGTCGAAGAGTTGTTCGAGCACCACGTCATTCCGTCGCTCACCACGCCGACCTTCGTGATGGATTACCCCGTCGATACCTCGCCGTTGGTCCGGGCGCATCGATCCAAGCCAGGCGTTGTCGAGAAGTGGGACCTATACGTCGGCGGAGTTGAGCAAGCCACCGGGTATTCGGAATTAGTCGACCCTGTCATTCAGCGAGACAGGCTCACCGAGCAAGCGAGTCTGGCTGCCCGCGGAGACGACGAGGCCATGAGTGTCGACGAAGATTTCCTTCGAGCGCTGGAACACGGTATGCCGCCCTGTGGTGGCGTTGGACTGGGAATCGACCGCCTGCTGATGAACCTCACCGGTTACGGAATTCGAGAAACTATTTTGTTCCCGCTGGTGAAGCCGGAACGCAAGTGAACCTTCCCCGCATCCGCCCCGCTCGAACGCCGGACGTTCGCGCGATCCGTGGCCTGATTGACGAGTATTCCGGTGATGGCCACCTTCTTGCGAAGGCGGCCGTGACGATTTTCGAGGATATCCAAGAGTTCGTTGTCGTCGAAGTCGACGGCGAGGTCGTGGCCTGTGGTGCGCTGCACGTTATGTGGGAGGACCTGGCGGAGCTACGAACCGTCGCTGTCGCCGGGACGCACGTGCGGTCGGGTATCGGCTCGATGATCGTGACTGAATTGATTCAGCGAGCACGAGACTTGGGTATCCGGCGGTTGTTCTGCCTCACATTCATGGTCGACTTCTTTGTCGAGCATGGATTCGGTGAAATCGACGAGGCTCCGGTGGATCACGACGTATACGAGCAGTTGCTGCAGTCATATGACGAAGGTGTGGCCGAGTTTCTTGGCCTCGAGCGCGTGAAGCCCAACACCTTGGGCAATCATCGAATGCTGCTCGAACTTCGATAGAGGAAGCCGACGACAACGAAGGGCGATCAGCCGGTGTTGCGTAAGCCCGTGGCGATTCCGTTGATGGTGACCGATAGGGCCCGCTGAAGTTCGACGTCAGGATCGGTCAAGCGGCGACTGCGCTCAAGAAGCGAGATCTGCAGAGAGTGCAGCGGCAGAAGATACGTATCGCGCGTGGCTAGAGTCCGGCGCAGGGTCGGATTGTCTTCGAGCAACTCCTGTTGTCCGGTGACCAGCAGAATTTGTTGCGTAGTGCGCTCATGCTCTTCGGTGATGGCATCGAACACGTGATGCAAATCCTCGGGCACCAGACGATTGACGTACTGCTTGGCAACCTCGAGATCTGTCTTCACCAATGTCATGGCGACGTTGGAGATGAAGTTCGCGAAGAAGTGCCAGTTCTCATACATATCGGTGAGTTCGGCGTCGAAGCCGGCTGCTCGCACCGCCTCCAGGCCGGAGCCAACACCGAACCAACCGGGAACGATCTGTCGCGACTGAGTCCAACCGAACACCCAGGGAATGGCTCGCAGATCGTTGATGCCGCTGCTGCCGTCCGGACGTCGCGCCGGTCGCGATCCGAGGTGCATCGCTCCGAACTCTTCGACCGGTGTGGACAACGAGAAATAGCGCGGTAGGTCGGGATCCTCGACCAGGGCGCGGTAACTCGATTGAGCATGCGTGGACATGGTGTCCATCACGTCATCCCAGCGCGCGATCTGGCTTTCCGACTGTCGTGAGTGACGGTGCAGAAGGGACGCATCGAGTACCGCCGCGACCATCTGCTCGAGATTGTCGCGTGCTAGGGCCGGGACGAGGTACTTGTCGCTGATTACCTCTCCTTGCTCGGTGACCTTGATCTGACCGTCGAGCACGCCCCATGGCTGGGCCAGGATGGCTTCGTACGTGGGCCCGCCGCCGCGGCCTACCGTTCCTCCGCGACCGTGGAAAAGGCGCAGGCGGACGCCGTGCCGAGCCGTGACGTCTCGTAGTCGGCGCTGAGCGAGGTGAATCTCCCACTGTGACGATGTGATTCCGGCATCCTTATTGGAGTCGGAGTAACCCAACATGACCTCTTGCACATCACCCCGCGAGGCAACGAGGGATCGATAGACCGGATGCTGCAGCAGCTGATCGATGATGACATCGGCATTGCGCAGCTCCTCGGCCGTCTCCAGCAATGGAACGAAGCCGACCCGAGATGTCCCCGTGGATGTGTTCACCAAGCCTGTCTCGCGTGCCAGCACCACGGCGGCCAGGATGTCGTCGGCGCCTCGAGTCATGGACACGATGACGGATTCGATGGGTCGGGTTCCGTAGGTATCGAGTAGCTCGCGGACGGTCTCCATGGTCCGGTAGGTCACCGTGGCGGCCTCATCAAGCGCCGGTGGTTGCGGAGACAGTGGCCGGAGAGCACTGAGCTCGTCCGCCAAGAGCGTCGTGCGTTCCTCGCGATCAAGATCGTCGTAGCCGAAACCGAGACGCTCGAAAAGTTGCCGCAGCGTGTCATGGAACTTCTGCGCGTGCTCGCGTATGTCCAAAGTGGCGAGCGGTAACCCAATGGATGCGACCACTCGGATGGACTGATCCAGAATTCCGTGTGCTGCCAGTTGACCGCGGTGCTGGAGAAGATCGTCACGGATCAGAAGAAGGTCATCGAGAAGTTCTCGGGTGCTGTCGTAGTCGCGTCCAACTCGATGTGGCCCCCGGTCGTGCAAGCGCTCTCGCGTGAGTCGCAGGCGCATTCGGATGATGGTGAGTTTGAGTCGAACCGGTTCTTCGGCATTGATCCGCAGGAAGCGTGGATCGAGATCAGGAAGGAAGCGCAAGTCGGATTCGACAGACTCGCGGAGTTTGTCACTGGCGCCGGCGATGCGTTCGGAGATGGACAGATCTTCCAGCAAACGATCGATGTGTGGCATCAGGTTCAGTACTGCGTGATCACGCTGAAAACGAACCACATCGGCCGTCACATCGGGTGTGACGAAGGGGTTGCCGTCTCGATCGCCTCCGATCCACGACCCGAAGCTGACCGGACGCGCATCGGGAGGCAGTTCGACTCCGAGGTCTCGAAATGAATCAGCAAGGTCGTCGAGTACTTGCGCGAGGGGTCCTCGGGTGAGGTCGTCGAGGTAGTACAGGGCATTGCGTGCTTCATCGAGAACCTGCGGCCGCTCGAGTCGGAGCTCATCGGTTTGCCAGAGCAGATCGATCACCTGAGCCAGCCGTCGCTCGCGTTCGCGATCCGACAACCCTTGATCGAGAAGCACATCGGCTATCCGACGTAGTTTGACCAGCACCGAGCGTCGAGCGGCCTCTGTCGGGTGGGCGGTGAAGACGGGCCTTACCGACATTGCCGATGCCATCTGTCCCACCAAGGCGGGGTCGAGGTTGGCCTCCCGCACCGCGTCGACGACGCGATGAAGTGGACCGGAGTGCACGCGTCTATCGGCCTGAGCGTCGTGAGCGCGCTCGACCTGCTCCGCCACGTTAGCCAGATCGAAGTAGATCGAGAACGAGCGGGCCAACGTCGTTGCCGTGGCGACGTCTACGGAATTGAGAACTGTCGCAGCTGCGGCAGGGTCGCTGCGGACAGCCAACCGCACGGACTCGACCATCTCCAGCAGGGTGTCACCTTCCTGCCGGGCAAGCGTCTGGCCCAGGAGATCGCCGAGCATGCGGATGTGTGTCCGTAGGCGGGCACCCTCAGACTCTGAGTCCATGGGTCCGAATTGTTCCGTATCGCTTATTTCCCTGAGGTTTCGCGGTGGGCGTACCCCGCCAGGGGTGGCCGTGGTCGCGCTATCGGCCACCATGCAGGACAATGAGGGTGGCCGGAAATTGCCGGCTCATGGATTCAGGATCGATGGGGTGTTGCTGGATGTTCGAGAGGTTTACCGACCGAGCCCGCCGAGTAGTCGTTCTCGCCCAAGAAGAGGCGCGGATGCTCAACCACAACTACATCGGGACCGAGCACATCCTGCTCGGCCTGATTCACGAGGGCGAAGGCGTCGCGGCCAAAGCGTTGGAGTCACTCGGCATCTCGTTGGAAGCCGTCCGCGAGCAGGTCGAAGAGATCATCGGTCAGGGCCAGCAAGCTCCGAGTGGACATATTCCCTTTACTCCACGGGCGAAGAAGGTTCTCGAGCTGTCGCTTCGTGAGGCATTGCAGCTCGGGCACAACTACATCGGCACTGAGCACATCCTCTTGGGCTTGATCCGCGAGGGCGAAGGCGTCGCAGCGCAGGTGCTCGTCAAGCTTGGCGCCGATCTCAACCGGGTGCGCCAGCAGGTCATTCAACTGCTGTCCGGCTACCAGGGCAAAGAGCCGGCCACCTCCGGCGCTGGTCCGCAGGAGGGAACTCCGTCATCGTCGCTCGTGCTTGATCAATTCGGTCGGAACCTGACTGCGGCGGCACGCGAGGGGCAACTCGATCCGGTGATCGGGCGAGCGAAAGAGATCGAGCGCGTGATGCAGGTGCTCTCGCGGCGCACGAAGAACAACCCCGTGCTGATCGGCGAGCCCGGCGTAGGCAAGACCGCGATCGTCGAGGGGCTCGCTCAAGACATCGTCCGTGGGGAAGTGCCTGAGACTCTCAAGGACAAGCAGCTGTACACGCTCGACCTTGGTGCCCTGGTCGCCGGTAGCCGATACCGAGGTGATTTCGAAGAGCGCTTGAAGAAGGTGCTGAAAGAAATCAAGACCCGTGGCGACATCGTTTTGTTTATCGACGAAATGCACACGCTCGTCGGCGCTGGTGCGGCGGAAGGTGCGATCGACGCTGCCAGCATCCTCAAGCCAATGCTGGCGCGAGGCGAGCTCCAGACGATTGGTGCGACCACTCTCGATGAGTACCGCAAGCACATCGAGAAGGACGCGGCCCTCGAGCGCCGATTCGCGCCTGTGTTGGTGGATGCGCCCGATGTTGAGCACACCGTCGAGATCTTGAAGGGTCTCCGAGATCGGTACGAGTCTCATCACCGCGTGTCCATCACCGATGGCGCTCTGGAATCGGCGGCTCGCTTGTCTGATCGCTACATCTCCGATCGGCAACTTCCGGACAAGGCCATCGATCTGATTGACGAAGCCGGCTCTCGCTTGCGCATTCGACGAATGACAGCACCTCCGGACCTGCGTGAATTCGATGACCGTATTGCTGACGCTCGCAAAGAGAAGGAATCGGCGATCGATGCGCAGGATTTCGAGAAGGCTGCGTCTTTGCGGGATGTGGAGAAGAACCTGCTCGCCGAGAAGGCAGAGCGCGAGCGTGAATGGAAGGCGGGCGACCTGGACGTCGTCGCCGAGGTCGACGAGAAGCTCATCGGTGAAGTGCTCGCGTTGATGACGGGCATTCCGGTGTCGGATCTGACCGAGGACGACATTGAGAAATTGCGTCGGATGGAGGACGAACTCCACCGCCGCGTCATCGGACAGGAAGACGCCATTAAGGCACTGTCGCAATCGATTCGCCGGACTCGGGCCGGTCTGAAAGACCCACGTCGGCCTGCAGGCTCCTTTATCTTCGCTGGGCCTTCGGGAGTCGGTAAGACGGAGTTGAGCAAGACGCTCGCGGAGTTCTTGTTCGGCGATGACGACGCGCTTATCTCCTTGGACATGAGTGAGTTCTCCGAGCGCCACACGGCCTCACGACTGTTCGGCTCACCCCCCGGATACGTCGGCTACGAAGAGGGAGGCCAGCTAACGGAGAAGGTGCGCCGTAAGCCCTTCAGTGTCGTTCTCTTTGATGAGGTGGAGAAAGCACACCCGGACATCTTCAACTCGTTGTTGCAGGTGCTCGAAGAGGGTCGATTGACGGACTCCCAAGGACGAGTCGTTGACTTCAAGAACACGGTCATCATCATGACTACCAACCTGGGTAGCCGTGACGTGTCCAAGGGACTCATGCTCGGCTTCGCGCCGGACGACAACGAAGGCAATGCGTACGAGCAGATGAAGTCCAAGGTGCAGCAGGAGTTGAAGCAGCACTTCCGACCCGAATTCTTAAATCGGATCGACGACACCATCGTCTTCCACCAACTCACGGAGTCCGAAATCATCGAGATCGTCGATTTGATGATCGCCAGTCTCGAAAAGCGCCTGCAAGACAAAGACATGGCTATCGAACTCACGCCACCCGCGAAGGCGCTACTCGCAGAGCGCGGATATGACCCCACGTTGGGTGCGCGACCGCTCCGTCGCACAATCCAGCGGGAAATCGAAGATCCGCTAAGCGAGAAGATGCTCTTTGGGGACTTGAACCCGGGGTCGATTGTTGTCGTCGATGTGGAGGGGGAGGGTGATGAGCGGACCTTTTCGTTCACGCCCACGCCCAAGGCGGAACTCCCCGATGCGCCACCAATCGAGACGGCCGAAGCCACCGAGCAGGAGTGACCGGGAGGGGATGGAGTCGTGACATCAGGTCCGCTCATCCCCGGAATGAACGAGTTCGACGGACCCCGTCGACGCGTACCGCGGATTGTCTGGTGGATAGCAGTTGGCTGCGGTGTTGTCCTGCTACTCATCGGTGTCGCAGGCCTCGTAGGAGGTGTGGGCCCCCTGCGGTCGCTGGGGTTGGTGACCAGTGATCTTCAGCCTGTTGCGTATCGAACGACTCTCGATGAGAGTCAGATTGAGGTAGCCGTCGCGCTGCCGCCGGGAGGCTTGTGTCCGGATGCGGATATTCAGGTGACGGCCTTCGAGCGGGGTGCGCGCGTCGAGCTTGAGGCCCAGGTGCAGAGTTCCCGAACCTCGGATTGCCCGGTCACGGGCATCGTCGGCGACCGGGTGTGGGCAAGTGTGGCCCTTGAGGCTCCGCTGGGTGAGCGCCAGGTGATTCGCGCGATGGATCGAGAGCCACTGCCAAGAGAAGACGCCTAAAGGGGCAAGGCGAAGGCACGTCCCACTCGTTGGATCAACCCTTCCGATTCCAGTGACTCCAAAGCTCGAAGCATCTGATCACGATCGGCGGACATGTCCATCAAGACATTGCCGTCCACTGCAGTCTCGGACTCACGCAGAGCGCTGAGAATCCGACCGCGTGCTTGTCGATCACTGCCTTCGTAGCGCGGCTGTCGTCTACGTGCAGCCTCTGATGGCGGGAAGCCTGCAGATCGCCAGGCGCAAGAGCGCTTCAGTGGGCATACCGAGCACTGCGGCGTCGTCTTCGTGCACACGATGGCCCCGAGTTCCATGCTGGCGGCCGCCCATGCAGAAGGATCATCGGCCGCGGTGGCCAGTGAGTTCGCCAACGTTCGCTCGACGGCACTCAGGTGGGATGGTGGCTCGTCGATTCCACTCCAGGCTCGAGAGATGACTCGACGCACGTTGACGTCCAGCACGGTGGATTCGAGCCCGAATGCGAAGGCACGAATGGCAGCAGCTGTGTATTCCCCGACACCCGGGAGCGCACGAAGTGCTTCATCGCTGGAAGGAACGCGACCGCCGTGCTGATCGGTGATCTGCTGGGCGGTCGCGTGCAGTCGAAGTGCCCGCCGCGGGTAGCCCAACCGTCCCCACGCCCGGACCGCCTCACCCGAAGGCTCCGAGGCCAGAGCCTGCGGCGTGGGCCAGCGCGCCATCCAGTCCTGCCAGACGGACTCAACGCGATGCACCGGTGTCTGCTGGAGCATGAACTCGGACACGACAACCCCCCAGGGGGCGGAGTTCCGCCAGGGGAGGGGGCGGGCGTTGTCATCAAACCAGGAGCACACGCTGGCGACCCGACGTGTGTTGTGCGCCACGGTACGGATCGTTCCATGGGAGAGCGAACGTCGCAGTAACGTGGACAACATGGCCGGCCTGATGCAACCCGTGGGACCCGAGCCACCCGTCGTGTATTGGGTCCGCAGGGGGGCCCTGCTTCTCGTCGTCGTCACCCTGGTGCTGGGTGGCTGGTGGTTCCTCGGATCTCGAAGCGCAGCCACGCCGGACACGTCAACCGAAGTCGTCGCCGAGGACACCGAGGTGCTCGAAGACGATGGGTCCGCACCAACCGAAGAAGCACTGGCTACACCCGCGGAGCCAACCGAATGCCTCGATTCAGCTATCGAAGTCACGGCAACAACGGACTCGTCGACGTATCGCGTCGGGCAGCAAGATCCGATTCTCACGCTCACGATCACCAATGTCGGGGACGTTCCCTGCTTCCGGGATATCGGGCCGAAGGCGAACGAGTTGGAGATCACCTCCGGCGGCTATCACGTGTGGTCGAGTGACGACTGTTCCACCAGCGATGAGTCGAACAGAACGTTGATGGCCCCCGGAAAGCAAGCGGTGTCGACACTGACCTGGAACAGCCGACTCAGTCAGAAGGGTTGCCCGGACGAAGGCAAGGGCAGGAAGGCCAAGGCTGGTCGCTATGAGGTGGTCGGTAGGAACCTCAAAGTCACGAGCGATGGCACGCCGTTTGCCTTGAGTAACAAGAAGAACTAGAAGGTGGGGTCAGGCTCGCGCATTCCCGACAGAAGGCCGAATGCCTGGGCTAGGTCGCGAACCTCAATGATTTCCACGTCCGATGTGCGCGACTCGAGTGCGGCGGTCGCGCCGATGGGTGCGAGAACGCGGGCGTAGCCCAGCCGAACGGCCTCTGTTATGCGCTGACCAACCATCGGCACCCGGCGGACATCTCCGGACAATGTGACCTCCCCGATGGCGGCAATATCGAGCGGCAGAGGGGCATCGTTGGCGGCGGATCCGATTGCCAAGCACGTCGCCAGGTCAGTACTCGGATCGACAAGCCGGATTCCTCCGACGGTTGCCACGAACACGTCTTTGTCGGCGAGCTTCAAGCCGGCTACCCGCTCGGTGATGGCGACGAGCATGGCAACTCGCGACGAGTCCAAACCGGACACTCCGCGGCGTGGGTTCGGATTGGTGGTGGGGGCGACGAGGGATTGCACCTCCGCCAGCATGGCCCGGCGGCCTTCGATGGTGACGGTGATGCAGGTGCCGGGGACGGGAGATCGACGATCTTCTCGAAAGAGCATGCTGGGGTCGACGACTTCGCGCATGCCACCGTCGGTTTGCTCGAAGCACGCGACCTCGTCGGCGGGGCCGTAACGATTCTTCACAGCCCGCAGCAGTCGCAAAGATGTGTGCCGATCACCCTCAAGGGAGAGCGTCGCGTCACAGATGTGCTCGAGAGCCCGCGGCCCAGCCACGGTGGATTCTTTCGTCACTTGACCGACGAGGCAGACCGGGATTCCGCGCGCCTTGGCTACTCGCGTCAGCGCGTGTGCCACCTCCATGACCTGCGCAACGCCTCCAGCCCGTCCATCCACGTCTGCCGAGGCGATGGTTTGAACGGAGTCGACGATGACGAGAGACAGATCCGAGCCGAGCGCGTCGATGTGTCCGATGACATTCGCTAGATCTGTTTCGTCTGCGAGATACAGGTGCTCATCGTCAACACCTATTCGTGATGCCCGCACGGCGATCTGGTCGACGCTCTCCTCACCGGATACATACAGTGCGGCGCGACCGGTACGTGCGGCGATGGCG
>RGQW01000111.1 GCA_010029945.1 Actinomycetota bacterium
ACCCACATTCGCGAGGGTGCCGGCAGAGATGATGTCGTGTCTGCGTGTGCGTCGTGGGGGAGCCAAGTCACGTTCGCCGATGTCTCGGCAACCGGAGATCGGCATGACCCGGGGAAGTTGGCGCGTGTTTTCGATACGGTTCTGGTCCGATGACGGGAGGAAGCGCGACCATGGCGATGACGGCGGCGGTCAAGGATGAGCTGAGCCGCGTCGAAGTGACGAAGACATGCTGCCGCAAAGCGGAAGTATCGTCGCTGCTGCGCTTCGGTGGTGCCCTGCACATCGTCAGTGGTGCGATCGTCGTCGAAGTAGAGGTTGACGCCGGCGCAACGGCTCGACGCCTCCGCAAGGACATCTTCGACATCTACGGTCACGACAGTGAAGTGTCGATGGTTCAGGCCAGCGGCATCCGCAAGGGAACCAGGTATGTGGTCCGGGTGTCGCAGGGTGGCGAGGCTCTGGCGAAACAGACCGGGATCGTGGATGGCAGTGGGCGTCCCGTGCGCGGCTTGCCGCCGGCCATCGTCGCTGGTGGGCTCTGCGATTGTGAGGCAGCCTGGCGGGGGGCCTTCCTGGCGCATGGCTCGCTGACCGAACCAGGCAGATCGAGTTCGCTGGAAGTCACCGCGCCCGGTCCCGAAGCGGCCCTGGCGCTGGTGGGTTCGGCGCGACGACTCGGGATAGGTGCGAAGTCCCGGGAGGTCCGCGGCGTCGACCGAGTGGTGATCCGTGACGGTGACGCCATCGGGGCCCTGCTGACGCGGATGGGTGCCCATGAGTCGGTGCTTGCGTGGGAGGAACGCCGGATGCGGCGGGAGGTGCGCGCAACGGCCAACCGCTTGGCCAACTTCGACGACGCCAACCTGCGGCGCTCGGCACGAGCAGCCGTCGCCGCGAGTGCTCGCGTGGGTCGGGCGTTGGAAATCCTGGGTGATGATGTCCCCGACCACCTCGTGGTCGCAGACCCTCCGATGACCAAAGATGCCATCGCCGGCCGAATCCGTCGGTTGCTGGCCCTGGCGGACAAGCGCGCCGCCGAGTTGGGAATCCCCGATACCGAGGCCGCCCTGGCCGACGCGGATCTTGGGGACGACTAGCCCGGCGAAAGGATCCGATTCCGCGTGGAACCCGGCGGTCCCGGCGTCACATAAACGTAACCTGCGTCACTAAGATGTAAGCGTTATCTCGCCCAAGGACGCGTCGCGCGAGGGCCGATGGCGGACATCGGGTCTCGTGGCGCTCACCAGCAGGCACGACCATCACGGCAATACGAGGAGACTGAGTGACCATCAAGGTCGGTATCAATGGATTCGGTCGAATTGGCCGCAACTTCTTCCGCGCTCTGCTCAGCAGCGGTGCGGACGTCGAGATTGTGGGCATCAACGACCTCACGGACACAACCACGCTTGCGCACCTTCTGAAGTACGACTCGGTCCTCGGCCGCATCGATGTTCCGGTGGAGGCTGCAGAGAACGCGATTGTGGTGGACGGCACATCCATCCCTGTTTTCGCAGAGCGGGATCCGGCGAATCTGCCCTGGGCGTCGGTGGGTGCCACCGTGGTCGTGGAGTCCACCGGAATATTCACCTCGGCCGACGATGCTCGCAAGCACGTTAACGCCGGAGCGTCGAAGGTCATCATCTCCGCACCCGCCAAGGGTGAGGACATCACGATCGTCATGGGGGTGAACGACGGGGATTACAACCCCGCCACGGATGTGATTATTTCGAACGCATCGTGCACCACCAACTGTTTAGCCCCGATGGCGAAGGCCATCGATGATGCATTTGGCATCGAGCGCGGGCTGATGACCACCATTCACGCCTACACCAACGACCAGCGAATCCTGGACTTCCCGCACAGTGACCTGCGTCGGGCCCGGGCTGCCGCGGTCAACATGATCCCGACCAGCACGGGAGCCGCGAAGGCGATCGCTCTTGTTTTGCCCCACTTGAAGGGCAAGCTCGACGGATACGCCATGCGCGTTCCCGTTCCTACCGGATCGGCCACCGATCTGACCGTCGAACTGAAGACAGCGGCCACCAAAGAGGAGATCAACGCCGTCGTCAAGCAAGCAGCCGACGGTCCGATGAAGGGGATCCTTCAGTACACGGAAGATCCGATCGTGTCGACGGATATCGTCACGGACCCGTCATCGTGCATCTTCGACGCTGGGATGACCAACGCCAACGGCAATATGGCCAAGGTCCTCGGCTGGTACGACAACGAGTGGGGCTACAGCAACCGCCTGGTCGATCTCGTCGGGTTGGTCGGCGCCACACCGTGAGCATGCCGAGCCTGGATGACCTCCAGGTCGCCGGCCATGTCGTGATCGTTCGAGTGGACTTCAACGTCCCCCTTGCCGACGACGGTGCTGGCGGCCGGGTCATTACCGATACGGGTCGCATCACAGCGGCCCTGCCCACCATCGAGTACCTGCGCGACCACGGGGCGCGCATCCTGCTGCTGGCCCACCTGGGGCGACCCAAGGGAGTCGTGACTCCGGAGGCCAGCCTGGCCCCGGTGGCTCGGGAGTTGTCTCGCCTGTTGTCCATCGATGTGCCGATCGCAGCCGATGTGGGGCAGGCGCGAGACGAGTTGAGTCGAGCGGCAGACGGCGGAGTCGTGGTTTTCGAGAACATCCGATTCGATGCTCGTGAAACGAGTAAGGACCCGGCTGAGCGCGCCGCGCTCGCCCGCGAGTTGGCCGATCTCGGGGACTTCTTCGTCTCCGACGGTTTCGGTGTCGTGCACCGAGAGCAGGCATCGGTCACCGAGATTGCGGCCCTCCTGCCGCACGCGGCTGGTCGCCTGGTCGAGCGTGAATCGGCGGTCTTCTCGCAGCTGTTAGGGCAGCCGGACCGGCCGTATGTGGTCATCCTTGGCGGCTCCAAGGTCAGCGACAAGCTCGGGGTTATCGGCAATTTGATTTCCCGCGTCGATCGTCTGCTGATCGGCGGTGGAATGGCCTTCACGTTTTTGGCGGCCCAGGGGTTCTCGGTGGGGGATTCTCTTCTGGAAGCCGATCAGATCGCGACGGTCGAGGCCTATCTGGAACAGGCCAAACGGCGCGGTGTCGAGGTGGTCCGTCCCGTGGACGTCGTTGTCGCCGATCGGTTCGCGGCGGATGCGAACGTCACAGTGGTGGCCGCGGATGAGATCCCGGATGGCTGGATGGGCGTGGATATCGGCCCGAGAACCGCGGAGGCGTTCGCCCGGCACATTGCCGACGCGGGCACGATTGTGTGGAACGGGCCGATGGGTGTGTTCGAGATGGAGCCGTTCGCGGCCGGGACGAGAGCAGTGGCAGAGGCCATGGCGCAGGCGTCCGGGATGACAGTTGTCGGTGGAGGTGACTCTGCAGCCGCTATCCGAATTCTGGGAGTCGACGAGAAGCGCTTCGATCACATCAGCACCGGTGGGGGAGCGAGCCTGGAGTTCCTCGAAGGTAAGGAGCTACCCGGGTTGGCGGTCCTGACGGCGGCGAACACAGACATGGATAACACCAAGGAGAACGAATGACCGAGCGCAAGCCGTTGATGGCTGGCAACTGGAAGATGAACATCAACCACTTTGAGGCAATCGCCCTCGTGCAGAAGCTCGCCTTCGGGTTGAACGAGAAGGATCTGGAGGCTGTTGAGGTCGCGGTGCTGCCGCCGTTCACCGATATTCGAAGCGTCCAGACGCTTATCGAGGGCGACCACTACGACATCGCCTACGGCGCTCAGGATTTGTCCGTTCATGAATCCGGCGCCTACACCGGTGAGGTCTCGGGCGCGATGTTGGCGAAACTTGGATGCACCTTCGTTGTCGTCGGGCATAGCGAGCGACGCGAGCATCACAACGAGGATGACCAGATCGTCAACGCGAAGGCAAAGACGGCTCAGGCGCACGACCTGATTCCCATCGTGTGTGTCGGTGAAGGCCTGTCGGTCCGTCAATCGGGTGACCATGTCGATTTCGTGCTGAAGCAGGTTCGGGGGTCGCTTGATGGTCTGGGCGCCGAGCAGGTCGGAGGGCTCGTCATCGCGTACGAGCCGGTCTGGGCAATCGGCACCGGCGAGGTGGCCACCGGTGACGACGCCCAGGAGGTGTGCGGGGCGATTCGACTTGATATCGAGCAGCGCCTCGGTGCCTCGTGCGCGCAGTCGGTGCGGATTTTGTACGGCGGCTCGGTGAAGGCGGCCAACGTCGCGGGAATCATGAGCCAGCCGGACGTCGATGGCTGTCTGGTGGGTGGAGCCAGCCTGGATGCAGATGAATTCATTGGCATCGTCCGGTACCGGCTACACCCCGAGATGTTGGCCTAAACCACGGAGGTATCGTTCACCCCGATGATCACCGTTCTCACCATCGTTCTTGCAGTGCTCCTGGCCATCACCAGTTCGCTGCTCGTCGTCCTGATCCTGCTGCACCGCGGCAAGGGCGGGGGACTGTCCGCGTATGGGCGGCGAGCATCGTCGCCGTTGGTTTGATCATCAGCACCTAGTTCGTCGAGGAAATCAGACGCTGTGCCTTGTCGTGGCGTCGGACACCAGGAGGAAATTCATGGCCGGAGGCAGTGCGATCCGAGGCAGCCGAGTCGGCGCAGGCCCGATGGGTGAAGCCGAGCGTGGAGAAGCGGCCCCGCGAATCTATGTCTCCTTCTGGTGCGCGAACGAGCACGAATCCCGTCCAAGTTTCGCCACCGACGCTGAAATTCCCGAGGAATGGGACTGCGCTCGCTGCGGACTACCCGCAGGACCGGACAAGGAGAATCCTCCGGCGCCACCGAAGATCGAGCCCTACAAGACTCATCTGGCCTACGTGAAGGAGCGTCGCTCCGACAAGGATGGCGCCGCAATTTTGCAAGAAGCGCTGGATCGTCTGCACGGGAAGTAGACGAGCGCTCTATCGCTGTTGGCCTTCTACGCCTCCAGTGCGCGCCCGACCGTCGTGCGGAGTGACTCCCACGACGAAACGAAGGCAGCCTCCCCAGCGGCCTCGAGTTCTGCACATATCTCCTGGAAGTCGATTCCTGCCTCGGCAATGCCGTCAAGAACCGATTGGGCGGCTTCCTGGCGACCGGTGACCGTGTCGCCGGCGAATTGTCCTTCGGCTACCACCGCCTCAAGAGTCGACTCTGGGACCGTATTGACGCATCCTGGCGCGGCGAGTTCCATCACGTATCGGGCTGGGTCGTAGTCGGGGTTCTTGACGCCGGTACTGGCCCACAGCGGGCGTTGCGGGCGGGCACCCGCTGCTGCGAGTTGACGCCACGCATCCGAGGCGGTGTGGATTTCGTACGCGTGCCACGCGAGGTGGGCGTTGGCGATAGCGGCGCGGCCACGAAGGGATTCGGCACGGGGTGAGGAACTCTCCTCAAGTCGAGCATCCACGGCGGTGTCCACACGGCTGATAAAAAACGATGCGACAGACTCGATTGCTGCTACATCCAGGCCAGCGTCACGTGCGTGCCGTATTCCGGCAGTGTGCGCGTCCATCACCTC
>RGQW01000112.1 GCA_010029945.1 Actinomycetota bacterium
ATGCCCCACAGCAGCAGGTACTCATCCGTGCGTTCCAGATCAAAGGATGGGTTGAGCTCAATGTCCACGAAGTCGGTGTAGAGCGTGGCGTGCTTCGAACGATGGGCTCCCGCGTCGCGAAAACCGCCACGGTTGGTGAGTTCAGCCTGGACAATGTGCTCGTCAGCCATCGGGTAAAAGCCGAAGTAGCGGCGCCCGACGGGAATCTCGGTGTGCGCGGATTCGGTGACGACGCCGATGCCGATTGCCGGGATACGCCCCCATGGGTGGTCGGTCGGAAAGAAACCCCAGTAGTCGAGGAGATCACCGGAGATGGCGTAGCTCACGTTGTTGCTCGTGAACGCAAAGCGCTCGACCCGAAGCCGGACTTGTCCTGCGTGCAGGGTTGCAGGGTCACAGGCCACGGTTCGAGTGGTGCGGATATCTTGACGGTCAACCTCAAAGGCCATACCGACGGACGCTAGCGCCACGTACAAGCAACTGCCAGTACTACTGGCATTAGATCCTGGACCCTAGGGCTACCGCTCGGCACGAAGCGTGGCAGGACCATTGCTACCATCGAAGGCCGATGACGAATACCGAGGACATCACCGAGGTGCTCGACGGCCGTCAGGCCCGGCGGCAGCGCAACATCGATGCGGTGCTCGACGTCGTGTTGGAAATGTTCGCCGAGGAAGCAATGTTTCCCACGATTGAGCAGGCGGCCACTCGGTCTGGTCTGTCGCTTCGTTCCCTCTACCGGTACTTCGCCGACCCAGGCGAGTTGCTCGAAGCAGTCATCAAGCGAAGCGACGAGATCGGTGCGGAACTCTCGAAGCTGCACAGCATCGGCCAAGGGCCACTCGCTGACCGCGTCGAGGCGTTCATTTCGATGCGGCTGACCCTTCACGAAGCCACCGCCCCGATCTTTCGGGCCACACTGGTCAATGCGACTCGGCATCCTCGAATCCGCGAGGAGTTGACCCGTCAGCGCAATGCGATGCGTCAGCAGTTTGAGCGACAGTTCGAGGCTGAACTGCGTGGTCGGAAGCCCGCCCAGCGAGAGTCGATCGCCGCCGCCGGCGACCTGCTCACCCAGTTGGAGTCGCTCGATTACCTGCGTCGCCACCGACAGCTGTCGGCGGCCGAGGCCCATTCGGCCCTGACGGCGGGCCTGCTGGCACTTCTCGACTGATCCAGCCATGCGCCCTAGCCGGGTGCCTACAACCGGATGAGCAGCTTTCCGTGGTTCTCGCCTCGAAACAGCATTCGGAGGCCTTCCGGGAATGACTCAATGCCCTCGAGGATGTGTTGGCGGTGGCGGAGCGAGCCGTCCTCAACCCAGGCCGAAAGGTCAGTGAGGGCCTCGGGGATGCGATGCATGTAGTCAAGCATGGTGAATCCGGTCATCGTGGCGCTCTTGGAGATGAGCTGCAGGTAGTTCGCCGGCCCGGTCGCGGTTGTCATGTCTCCGTACTGCGAGATCCCGCCACACACGATGATGCGGGCCTTCCGGTTGATCTGCATGAGCGCAGCATCGAGCGTCTCGCCTCCGACATTGTCGAAGTAGATGTCGATGCCGGATGGGACAACGGCTTCCAGCAACTCGGCGACGGGTCCGGCCTTGTAGTCGATCGCTGCATCGAGGCCCAGCGTGTCGGTGAGATAGGCACACTTCGCTGGGCCACCGGCAATCCCGACCACGCGGGCTCCTTGTCGCTTCGCGACCTGCGCGGCGACACTGCCGACCGCACCTGACGCTGCCGAAACAAGAACGGTTTGGCCCGGTTCAGGCCACCCGAGATCGAGCATGCCGAAATAGCCCGTGAACCCGGTCATGCCAAGGACGCTCATGTGGAGTTCGGCTGGGCCGAGTCCGAGATCGATCGGGCGAACGCCTCGACTGTCGACCACTGCAGTGGTCTGCACTCCGGTGAATCCACTCACGACATCGCCGACCTCGTAGCGGGGGCTGGCCGACTTGGTGACGGGCCCGATGCCAAACGCCCGCATGACGTCACCGGGTTGGATCGGATCGATGTAACTGCGCCAGGGTGAGATCCAGCCCTTCATCCCTGGATCGATGGAGACGAACTGGACGTCGATCTCAATCTCGCCGTCTTGGAGGTCGCGAGTGGGGAGATGGGTGAGCGTCCACGTTTCGTCGGTCGGTGTACCGGTGGGGTAGTCGACGAGGCGGATCTGGGTTGGTTGCATCACCATGGCGCCCAACATAAGTTATGCCGGTACTACTGGCAATAATATCGGAGGCAGTGATGGCAGTTGAGCAGAACGTCTTGCCGCTCATACAGGACTCCCTGCTGCGCCGGATGCGAACGATGTTCTCGCTGTACCACGACGCCGTCGACTCCATGGACCTTCACCATGTCAATCACGTCGATGCTGAGGGGCGCCTCCCGATCGCGTTTTCGCTGTACCACTACGTCAACATTCACGACGCGACCTTTCTGGGCATTACCGGCGAGCTCCCGATCTGGAACGACGACTGGCAACAACGAGTGCGAGTCACCATTCCCGACCATGGCAAGAACCGGCCCGTGAGCGAAATGGCCGAGCAGCGAATCGGCAATTACGAAGCGTTCAAGGAGTACCAGCGTGCCGTCTTCGATCGGACCGAGCACCATCTCGCGACGATGGACCCCGCCGACTTCGACCGAGTGATCATTGCCCCGCCGTACCCGGCCGAGGTCGCCGACACCTACAGCGCGCGCTGTGCTGGCCCGCAGGGGATCACCGTGCTCGACGCGTTCGAGTGTTGGCACTACCAGCACGGGCTGCGCCACATGGGCGAGATCGAGCTGGCTCGGGGCTTTCTTGGCCTCGGCGGAATGACGGCCTGATGCCTCGATACGGCAAGCTCAACTCCGCCTATCTCGCCTCATGGCTCGAACGCGATGAGCCGGGAGGGCCGATGTGGGCCCTCAACCTGATGAAGTACCGGGAGTGGGCCGACTACGCCGATGGCCGCCAGACGGATCTCACTGGTGCGGAGGCTGACGAGGTCTACCTCCCGCACGAGCATCTGGCCGCAGTCGGCTCTCGAATCATTCTCCTCGCTCCGGTGCTGCACCACCTGCGCGGGGACGACCACCGATGGGATCGGATCGCCATCGCCCAGTATCGCGACAGGGTGGCGATGATCGAGATGAATGCATCCAAGGCCTTCCAGGTCGATGAACAGCACAAGGATGCCGCGATGGACTTCACCATCGTGATGGCGGCCTTTCCCATCGACGATGATCCCGTTCCGCCTCAAGAATCAGGCGCTGGCAGCGACCGACTCCTTCTGCTCCAAGTGTCGGGCGACGCTTCGGCTCCTGACCTTGCGGAGGGGATCGACGCCACGCGAGTTGGGCGGTTCTGGGTTGAGGACAGGATCATCGGTGATGAGCGCACGTTCAGTGAAGCTCGATTCGATCTGATCTCGCCTGAGACTGCAGCTGAGCTGTCCAGTCGAGGGTTCGCCTGGGACGACAGGAGCTATGCCCTCATCGCCGATCCGACACTGGACGATGTTGCGCGCTCGCTGACCGACACCGCCAACGTGCTCTTTGAGGAGTCGAGATGAAGATCCTCCGAACACCCGACGACGCCATCGACGCGCTCGACAACTACCCGAGTGAGCGCCGGTGGCTAGAGATTCCCGCCGGCGATGGCCAACGGCTGCGGGTGCACGTGGTCGATGCGAACACCGAGTCGCCCTCGGTGGTTGTCCTGTTGCACGGAAACCCGTCATGGTCATACTTGTGGCGGCAGAATTGGGGCTCATCGACGTCGACCTCGTCATGCATGATTGGGGAGGCATTATCGGCATGCGTCTTGCTGCGGAGAATCCCGGCTTGACCAATCGAATGGTGATCTCGAACACCGCCTTGCCCGACCGGGACCCGGCAGAGCCTCTTCCCGAAAAGATTGAGGTCGAAGGCCCTCACGCCGAGTTCCAGAAAATGGCACGCGATGCGCCGGTGTGGGAACCATGGAGCCTGCTTCCGCTGGTGACCGTGGTCGAGCCGACGGCGGACGTTGTGGAGGGGTACCGAGCGCCGTACCCGGACCAGTCGCTGACCATCGGAAGTCGGGCGTTCACCCAACTGCTGCCTACCCGACTCGACAATCCCATGTACCCCGCCAATCACGAGGCATGGAAGATTCTTGAGCGCTGGACCAACCCCGTGCTCACGATCTTCAGCGACAAGGACATCGTGGCGCCCAGCGGCTGGAAGCCCATCGTGCGGCGGATCCCTGGCGCCCAGGGGCAGCCTCATGTGATTCTTGAAGGCGGGGGCCACTTCCTGCAAGAAGACATCCCCGAGGCGTACAACCGTGCGCTCTTGGAGTGGTTGGGCCCGGCACCGGCTCCCTCAGGAGGTTCCCCACGATGACGTCAGAACAACCCCGCTACACCCTGTACGGCGCCCCCGTGTCGCTCTATACGGGCAAGGCGCGCTCATACCTCCGGACCCAGGGCATCCACTTTGTAGAGGAGCATCCCGGCAGCAAGCGGTATCTCGAACACATCGTGCCCACGGTCGGCCGATGGATCATTCCCTGTCTGGAGACCCCCAACGGTGAGGTCGTTCAGGACGGCGCCGACATCATCGATCACTTCGAAAGGGGAGAAGGCCGGGCACTGCGGCGCTTCTCGGCCTACCCCGACTCGCCGATGCTGTTGGCGATCAGCCATCTCTTCGAACTGTTCGGTGGCGAGGGCCTCCTCCGTCCGGCGATGCACTATCGGTGGAACTTCGACGAGGAAAATCTGGCCTTCCTCAGCAGTGAATTCGCGCTGCTCGTGCCCGGAGCAGTCCTCGATCACGACGCCTTCCTGCACAACAGCGGCCGTATGCGCAAAGCGGCGGTGAACTTCGGCGTAACACCTGACAGCTTCGACGCGATCGAATCTGCATTCGAGGAATGGCTTGAGCTCTTCTCTGCTCACTTGGCAGATCACCCGTTCCTGCTCGGCGATCATCCAACCCTTGGCGACTATGGGCTGATTGCTGCCATGTGGGCGCATCTGTACCGCGACCCGGCGCCCACGATGCTGATCAAGCAAAGAGCGCCGCGGGTCGGCAGGTGGGTCGAGCGGATGACCACTTCTGAGCCCTACTTGCATGAGTTCCCTGGCGCCGATGGCTCCCTCATCGACGATCGCGTGCTGCCCGAGACCTTGCTCTCACTCATGCGGTTCGTTGCGGAGGAGTATCTGCCCGAGATCGCCGCCCACGTTGACGTGGCCAACGAGTGGCTCGCAGACCATCCTGAAATCGAAGCGGGCACGAACGGGCTCGACAACCCCGGCGCGCGGGGGCTCATGGGAGGGAGAGGGCTGATCGGGAATGGTGCCGCCACCTTCGAGTGGCGGGGTCAGCAGCTCACAACCGGTGTCATGCCGTACCGCTTTTGGCTCATGCAACGCCTCCACGACGA
>RGQW01000113.1 GCA_010029945.1 Actinomycetota bacterium
ACGATGGTGATGTCTTTGGACAACTCTCTGATGGTTTCTTCAATCTTCAACGTCGATGTCGGATCGAGCGCCGAGCACGGCTCGTCCATGAGGAGGACGTGCGGCTGCACGGCGAGGGCCCGGGCGATGACGAGTCGTTGTTGCTGACCACCTGACAGCTCCCCTGCAGCAGAGTCAAGGCGATCTTTGACCTCGTTCCAAAGCCCTGCGGACGTCAAGGTCTCTTCGACGATGTCATCGTGTTGATCACGCTTCATGCCCGACAACTTCAAGCCTGAGAGGACATTTCCGCGAATCGTCATGCTGGGGAAGGGGTTCGGCTTCTGGAAGACCATTCCGATCTGGAGGCGAATGTGAACGGGATCGATATCCGTGTCGTATATGTCCTTGCCCTCGTACAGGACGGATCCGGCTAGAGCGGCACCGGGGATCAGTTCATGAAGTCGATTGAGGGTTCGAATGTAGGTGGACTTTCCGCATCCTGACGGCCCGATAAGGGCGGTCACCGTGTTCTTGGGGAAGGCGATGTTGACTCCCTCGAGCACCTTGCGCTGACCGAACCACACAGAAACGTCTTGAGACTCAAGCTCAATGGGTCCGACAGGTTTTTGCTCCACGAACTGCTCTTCGAGCACGGTGACATCACCCTCGTATTCAGCGGTTGATTCGTATTCAGCGGTTGACATGTATTCCTCCTAGCGGAACCTATTCAGGCGGTCTCGCCCCAGAATTCGAGCGAGGGTGAACAAAATGAGTACGAGAATCATGAGGACGAGTGCCGCTCCCCAGGCGCGAGTGACCGCACCCGGATACGGCAACGCCACGTTGTCGAAGATGTACGTTGGAAGCGCTGCGATGGGATCGGTGAGAGGGTTCAGGATTGTCTGGTCGCTCTTCAGCGAGGTCAGCAGCAGCGGAGCAGTTTCACCGATGACCCGGGCGACCCCCAGGATGATTGCGGTGATGACTCCGGTCTTCGCTGCGGGGATGACCACTCGCAAGACCACGCGGGCGCGAGTTGATCCGAGAGCGAGCGCTCCCGTGCGCAGATCCTCGGGAATGAGGCGCAGCACTTCCTCGGCTGTCCGGGCGACGGTGGGCAGCATGAGGATGGCGTAGGCAAGACCACCCGCGAAGGCGCTTTGGTTCATGGCTCCCGAAACGATCAGAACCGTCAGAATGAACAGTCCGGCAACGATGGACGGAATTCCGCTCATCGCCTGGACAAAGAAGCGGACATACGGGACCGCACGGCCTCGGACCTCAGTGATGTAGATGGCGGTTGCGATCCCGATGGGTACAGCGATCAGGCTGGCGATCAGGACGATCATGAGGGTCCCGATGACAGCGTGACCCAATCCTCCGTATTCCAGGGGTGTACTGGGGTTGATGTACACATTGTTTTGGAAGAGAAACGACGAGCGGAAGCCATCTTCACCCCAGAGGGCCTCGAAGCCTCGCACGATCAAGGATCCGAGGACGGACGTCAGGATGATGAAACTGAAGAGCGTCGCGCCGATGGCAAGAACGATGATCACCGAATCGGCCGCTCCCTGTCGGCCCTTGGTTGCGACCGCGGCAATTCCCGCCGCCAGGAGTTGGAGCGGGAAGTAGACAGCCACGAGCAGAATGGGCCCGGGGATTTCGGTGTACGTGAAGATGAGAGCGACAAGCGCGGCAGGCAAAAGCGCCGCAACGGCGATCCATGCCTGCAAGCGGGCTGGCTTCTTCGTCCATGGACGTCGTGGCTGCTGCGCAGACCATTCAGCGATCTGCTCGCGATCGAGGACTTGGGTCATCGCTCGCTCCGTCCCGTCTTTTGAACGATCAGATTGGCGATGACATTGACAGCCAGCGTCCCCACGAAGAGGAAGAAGCCAGCGGCGAGAAGCAAGTTAAGTTCATAAGGACCGGATACCTCGCCGAAGGTGGCCACGATCAATGTTGCGACGGATCCACCTTCGGATTCGATGATCTTGTACCAGTTGATGTCATAGACCAACTTCAGGACGAAGAAGATGGCGATCGTTTCGCCCAATGCCCGACCGAGCCCAAGCATGATCCCGCCGACAATGCCTCCACGACCGTAGGGAAGTGCAACGTGCCGGAGCATGGTCCACAGGGAGCAGCCGAGGGCTTCCGCCGCATTGATCAGCTCAGGGGGAGTCCGCCCCAGAACCTCACGAGAAACCGACGTGATGATCGGAATCATCATGATCGCCAAGACGAAACCGGCAATAAATGGAGTTCCATTGAAGTTGCCCGAATCGTTTTGGAATATCGGAATCCACCCGAGGTACTTGTTGAGCAAGAACTGCCACTGCTCCGCAGGTGGACTGAGCAGGTAGAAAGCCCACAAGCCCAAAATGATGGATGGAATCGCCGCCATCAGGTCGATGACGTTTGTCATGGCTCGAGCGAGTCGGCGCGGGGCCAGGAAGACAATGAAGACGCTCAGCAGTAGAGAAACCGGGACGGCGATGACGAGACCAATAACGGCCAGCAATACGGAGCCGTAAAGCATTCCCCAGATGCCGGCGACGGGCTCGTCCCCCTGGTCCACTTTCCATTCCGTCGTGAACAGGAAGCTCCAGCCCTGGGTCGTGATCGCTTCTACTGCGGCAATCCCTAAGAAGATCGCTATCCCGGCGAGCACGAGAAGGGCCGTGAACGCGGCTATCGTGATGCCCCGATTGAAGATCCTGTCGCCCCGGTGGGAGGTAGCCGCCGAATCGAGGTCTCGACGGGTCTCCGTCGGCGGGGCTGCCATGGCGGAACTCTGGCGATCGCGCGTAGCCGCTGGGTGATGGCTGCCTATCTCACGGCCGAACCCGTGCTGAACGCGAGATGAACAAAGTGTCGCAACTGTGTCTCAGGGCGAGCGGGTGTGGTCGCCCCCGTGAACTTGGTCGAGCGCGTGCGGCAGGACCGGGCCGAGCGCGGCGATTCCGTCGCGACAACCACCAGGAGATCCGGGCAGGTTCACCACGAGCGTGCTTCCTGCGATTCCCGCGACTCCCCTGGACAAAATCGCCGTCGGAATACCTGCAGAGACTCCGTAACTGCGCACCGCTTCCGCCAAGCCCGGGGATTCACGTTCGATCACCGTCTTCGTCATCTCGGGAGTGACGTCCTGCGGTGTGTGGCCGGTACCACCCGTGGTCACGATCAAATCGAAAGCCTCGGCGACTCCTTGCTCGAGTGCGGCCCGAAACGGCTCGCCGTCGGCAACGACGCGTGGCCCGACAACCTCCAGCCCGAGGTCCTGCAGTCCTGCCACAAGGATTGGCCCGGACGTGTCCTCCCACTCGCCTCGCGCGGCACGGTTCGATGAGGTGATAACGAGAGCGCGATAGGTCACGCGGACTCGTCTCGTACGTAATGGCCGGAACGACCTCCGGACTTTTCCATGAGGACGACCTCATCGATCATCGCCGACCGATCGACTCCCTTCACCATGTCGATGACCGCCAGGGCACCCACGGATGCTCCGGTGAGCGCCTCCATCTCGACGCCCGTTCGATCAGCGGTACGCACCGTCACGTCGATGCGAACACCGTCATCCTCGACGGACACATCCACATCGACGCCGTGAATGGCTATCGGGTGACACAACGGAACGAGATCAGGTGTTCGCTTCGTTCCTGCAATGGCGGCGATACGCGCAACAGCCAGAGCGTCGCCCTTGGGAACACCAGAACCGCGAAGCATCTCCACCACCGTCGAGTCAACGCGAACGAAGGCTCGAGCACGGGCCCGGCGATCCGTGACAGTCTTCTCGGTCACGTCCACCATGTGTGCGTCGCCCGAATCGTCCAGATGCGTAAAACCCGTCATCCGACATCGCCCCTCAAATCCACGACATCAACCGTGTCGCCAGCGTTGACGTGCGCCACGCCCTCGGGGATCACGATCAAGCAGTCGGCTTGGGCCAATCCACCGATCACGTGCGACCCCTGTCCTCCACCAACCGGCTCGACCCGCCCGTCGTCGAGGAATCGCCCGCGAGCGAACTGTCGCTTGGATTGCGGGGAATCAAGAGGTTTCGTTACCTCAGCGGCCAGGCGTGGTCGATCGGTCGACCCGAGGCCCCGGAGCTTGTTGATGGCGGGGCGAACGAAATTCTGAAACGAGATGTAGGAACTGACCGGGTTTCCGGGCAGCGTGATGACCGGGATCCGCTCGTCGTCACTCTCACCGACAACCCCATGACCCTGCGGCATTCCCGGATGCATAGCGACTTTCGTGAACTCGACCGTGCCGTAGGAGGAGAACACTTCCTTGACCGTGTCGTATGCGCCCATGCTGACGCCGCCGCTCGTCAAGATGAGATCGGCTCGATGCAGTTGATCGCTGATCGCTGCAGAGAACGCCTCTGCGTCATCGGGCACCGGCGGAACTCGGTACGCCTGAGCGCCGGCCTCGTTGGCTGCTGACACGAGCAGAAAACTGTTGGAATCGCTAATCATTCCTTTGCTCAATGGCGTGCCGGGTTCCACAAGTTCACTGCCCGTGGACAACACCGCGACCCGCGGTCGCGGGTACACCACCACATGCCCTTTGCCCACCGCGGCGATGACGGCCAACTGCCGCGACGACAGCAACGTCCCGGCCCGAACCACGACGTCTCCGATAATCACGTCCTCTCCGGCCCGCCGGATGTAGCTGCCGGCGGCGACTCGCTCTCGAATTTCGACGCTGTCGGTTCCCGCATCGGTCACCTCGACGGGGACGATGCAATCGGTCCCGGACGGGATCGGAGCACCGGTCATGATGCGAACCGCACACCCGGGCCTCAAAGCAACGTCCGCTCGGGAGCCAGCGGGAACATCGTCGATGACGGTCAAGGTCACCGGCGAGGCCTCACTCGCAGCGGACACGTCACTGGCGATTACCGCGTAGCCGTCCATGGACGAGTTGTCGAAGGAGGGTAGAGGCCACTGGGCGACGACATCGTCCGCCAGCACGCACCCATGGCTATCGGCGAGCGGCAGGGTGATGGGGTCGAGCGGCTCGAGGCCCGCGAGGATTCCCTCGCGGTAATCGTCTACGGAAACGAGCACGCGACCAGCCTATTCACGCGGCGCCGGTGATGCGTGCCCGATCACGGGTGCCGCGATCCACCCGATCCCCCGCCGCCGCGATGGCCGCCATAACGTCATTCAGGGCCCGCAGGCTGTGACCGGACAGGAATGTGTCGACGTGCGGCAGGGCGGCCGCCATTCCTCCGGTGAGGGGTTCGAATGACTCGGCGGCCTTTCTGGGGTTCACCCAGATGATGTGGTGGGCGAGCCTGCCCAGTTGGGTCATTGCATCGCTGAGAAATTCCGGTCGATCGCTTTCCCAGCCATCGCTGACGATGACGACGACGGCGCCACGGGCCAT
>RGQW01000114.1 GCA_010029945.1 Actinomycetota bacterium
CGAATATCGGTGTCGACGCGATCACCGATGACGAGCGGCGTGCCCGCCGCCAATCGCTGGGCCGCTACCTCGAACAGCAGCGGTTCCGGCTTTCCCGTAACCGCGTCGGGTTGCCGACCGATGGTGGCACTTAGCGCGGCAACGAGCGCCCCGTTTCCTGGCGCCAGCCCCTGCTCGGTCGGCAGGCTCGTATCCGGGTTCGTGGCCACCCAGAGCGCTCCGGATTGGATCGCGTACCCGGCGTTGGCGAGGTCACTCCAACACACCTCCATGCCCAAGCCTTGAACGACGGCCACCGCGCTGGGGTCGGGTTCACGAACGGGGACAAACCCCGCCTCGAGCAAAGCGTGGTCGATCCCCGCTCCACCCACGACGAAAACGTGGGCCGATGCAGCGATGTCGCGCTGGGCGAGAAACACGGCGGCGCCCTGCGGAGAAGTCACCACGTTGTCGTCGTCGGCAGCAAGGCCCAGGGCACGAAGTTTCTCCGCGACGACCCCGGGTGCATTCGCGGCATTGTTCGTCACGACGCACCACGGCCGAGACTGCGCCACTTCGGTCATCGCGTCGATGGCGTACGGCACGGGCGCGGATCCGCGATACAGCACACCGTCGGCATCGACGATGAAGCCGTCGAAAGAGTCAATGAAGGAGGCCGGTGCGGTCATTGCTATACCGATCCGGGCGATCCGGGATCATCGAGCGGGTTCGCTCCGTCGGCGGCGGCGATAGGCCCGATGAGAGGCAACCCCGCTTCGGATCGTGCCCGCAACGTCGCCTTGACTTGGCCGAGCGCCTGCCCGTACTCCGCGCGATCGGGCCGCATAACGAATGCCATGGATAGGTGATCGCGGGCGGAGGGGAATTGTTGTCGGCGCCACAGGGCCATGCCGAGAGCGTAGTGCGCGTAATCGTCATTCGGTGATTGCTCGACGAGCTCGGTCAGCACCTCGATGGCTTCGTCGTAGCGACGCGCTTCGAACAACGCCCGACCCAGCGTCTCGGCGACCGCCGGCGTCGCATCGGTGCGTTGCACCCGCTCGAGAAGGACCACGGCGGCGTCGGGGTTTCCCTCGGACAACAGACGCTTCGCGCGGTGGAACCACTCATAGGTGTCCCCTTCCGGTGCTCCTGTGCGCGAGGGGTCCACGTCCACCACCGAATGGTCGCATGTCGATCGACGCACCGGCTCGATGAACCAACGCCGCTACCGGCAGATGCCTCGTGGTCGTGGCATGCAATTCGGCCGGTGTTGCAGACAACCGACCGAGCCTCCCGCCACAATGGCGATGTGGACGATCACACCCCGGCGCCGATTATTTCCGACCTCGGCGATGACGTGTACTCGATCGACACTCAGATGGCAGGGCACACCGGCATCACCGCGAGTTACCTCATCCGCGGGTCCCGCCCGTGCCTGGTGGAGACCGGGACGGCCCTGTCCGCGCCGACGGTCGTGTCCGCCCTGGCCGAACTAGGGGTGAGTGCAAACGATCTCGCGACGGTAGTGGTGACGCATATCCATCTGGACCATGCCGGTGGAGTGGGTGACATCGCCGCCGCCTTCCCCCAGGCCCAGGTCGTCGTGCACGAGCGTGGCGCGCGCCATCTGGCCGACCCCACCAAACTCGTGGCAAGCGCCATGCGGGTCTTCGGCCCCGACATGGACCGGCTCTTCGGTCCGCTGATCGCCACACCCCCCGAGCGTTTGACCACATTGAGTGACACCGGAGAGGTCGACCTCGGTGACGGTCGTCGCTTGGAGTCCTTTCACAACCCGGGACACGCATCTCACCATGTAGCCCTCGTTGATTCTCAGACCGGTGACCTCTACACAGGCGACGCTGCCGGCGTTTTCGTGCCGGATACCGAGGAGATCCGACCGGCAACACCCCCGCCGGATTTTGACCTTGACCTTGCACTGTCGAGCCTGCACCGGATGCACGAGGCCTCTCCCACCCGGCTGCTCTTCAGTCATTTCGGCCCGGTCACCGACGTCGATCGCGTCTTCGAAGAATCTGAGGCCGAACTGCACTACTGGGTGGAGCAGGTGTCGCAGGCCTACCACGCAGGGCTCGACTTGGAGCACGCCGTGGCGATGGTTCACGAGAAGGACCGACAGCGGCATCACGACTTCTACTCAGATCCCGAACGCGTTGCCAAGTTCGAGGAACTCTCGAGTACGCAGGCTCAAGTGTCCGGCATCTGGAGATGGCTCGAAAAGACCACCGCCTCGACCTAACCCTGGACCTGTTCCTTACCCATCCCTACCGATCCTTACCGATCCCGACCGATCGGGCCCAGGCTGTCCGTTCGTGAGGTTTACGCCGTGGTGCGCGTGTGTGCGTCAGTGAGTTGGTCCACGTCTTCTCGGGCCACCGTGGCGAACCACTGATAGGCCTCGTCGTGGCGCCCGAGCGCCTCGAGCGTTGCCGCGTAGGCGTAGCGAAGGCGCAGTCGCTCCGCAGTGTCCGGGCCGTTCATCAACTCCGGAACGTCCAGCATCACCAAGGCCGCCTCATGCTGACCCGAGTCTCCGCGGGCACCAGCACCGACGATAATCGCCTCAATCTTCAGTGCTGGGTCCGAGGGTCGAAAACCTTTCAGCACCTCGAGCGCTCGCTCGGGGCGACCGAGCCCCCGCTCACAATCAGCCATCATCGGAATGAAGGAGTCGTCGCCGGTCATCCGTCGCACGGCTCGGAATTCGGACAACGCGTCCGCGTAGCGCGCGTTGCGATACGACGTGATTCCGTGGGCTTCCCGGACACACGCCACGCGACCCGCCAGACGTTTGGCTTCTTTGGTGAACTCCAGAGCCGACTCGGGCTCGTCATCCTCCAACGCCCACTCGGCGGCCACAAGAAGGCACCCGACACGGTCGCGCATGTCTTCCGGCAAGGTTCGCAACTCGTTGATCACCGACGGATCGAGCTCGGCGGGGTCGACCCCCTCGGGAATGCGGGGCCCGCGTGGTTGGCTGGGTTCCCGCGGACCACGATCACCGCGCTGATCACGGTGACCTCGCTTGTCGTGATGCCGTTTGTCCCGGTGTTGCGGCTGGCGCTGCCGATCGCCCGGACCTCGCGCTGGACGCTGTTGGCTCGCGCCTGATCCGTTCGTCACGGTCTTAGCCTCCTACAAACGTATGCGGAACAAACAAAGGCCACCCGAAGGTGGCCTTTGTGAAAAATGTCCGGCGGCGTCCTACTCTCCCACGAGGTCCCCCTCGCAGTACCATCGGCGCAGAAGGGCTTAGCTTCCGGGTTCGGAATGGAGCCGGGCGTTTCCCCTTCGCCATGACCGCCGAAACTCTATTGAGATGTGGTGGTTTCCCGACCGAATCTCGGGAACCGCACAGTGGACGCGAGTGTGTGAAGTAAGCAAGTCCTCGGACTATTAGTACCGGTCAGCTCCACACATTGCTGTGCTTCCACATCCGGCCTATCAACCCAGTCGTCTAGCTGGGGTCCTTACCTGGTAAACCAGTGAGAGCCCTCATCTTGGAGTGGGCTTCCCGCTTAGATGCTTTCAGCGGTTATCCCTTCCGAACGTAGCTAACCAGCCGTGCCCTTGGCAGGACAACTGGCACACCAGAGGTTCGTCCGTCCCGGTCCTCTCGTACTAGGGACAGATCTCCTCAAGACTCTTACGCGCGTGGCGGATAGGGACCGAACTGTCTCACGACGTTCTAAACCCAGCTCGCGTGCCGCTTTAATGGGCGAACAGCCCAACCCTTGGGACCGACTCCAGCCCCAGGATGCGACGAGCCGACATCGAGGTGCCAAACCATGCCGTCGATATGGACTCTTGGGCAAGATCAGCCTGTTATCCCCGGGGTACCTTTTATCCGTTGAGCGACGCCGCTTCCACATGCCGGCGCCGGATCACTAGTTCCGACTTTCGTCCCTGCTCGACCTGTCAGTCTCACAGTCAAGCTCCCTTGTGCACTTACACTCGATACCTGATTGCCAACCAGGCTGAGGGAACCTTTGAGCGCCTCCGTTACTTTTTGGGAGGCAACCGCCCCAGTTAAACTACCCACCAGGCACTGTCCCTAATCCGGATCACGGATCGAGGTTAGACAGCCAATACGATCAGAGTGGTATTTCAACGATGACTCCACCCGAACTGGCGTCCGGGCTTCCAAGTCTCCCACCTATGCTACACAAATCGAACCGACCACCAATACCAAGCTGTAGTAAAGGTCCCGGGGTCTTTCCGTCCTGCCACGCGTAACGAGCATCTTTACTCGTAGTGCAATTTCGCCGAGTCTGCGGTTGAGACAGCGTGGAAGTCGTTACGCCATTCGTGCAGGTCGGAACTTACCCGACAAGGAATTTCGCTACCTTAGGATGGTTATAGTTACCACCGCCGTTTACTGGCGCTTAAGTTCTCAGCTTCGCTCCGAAGAACTAACTGGTCCCCTTAACGTTCCAGCACCGGGCAGGCGTCAGTCCATATACGTCGTCTTGCGACTTTGCATGGACCTGTGTTTTTAGTAAACAGTCGCTTCCACCTGGTCTCTGCGGCCGTAGCCAGCTCAGGGAGCAAGTCCCATCACCAGCCGCGGCCCCCCTTCTCCCGAAGTTACGGGGGCAATTTGCCGAGTTCCTTAACCACAGTTCACTCGATCGCCTCGGTATTCTCTACCTGACCACCTGTGTCGGTTTGGGGTACGGGCGGCTTACACACTCGCTAGAGGCTTTTCTCGGCAGCATAGGATCACTCACTTCGCCTAAGTCGGCTCCCCATCAGTTCTCAGGCATATGAGGGTACGGGAATATCAACCCGTTGTCCATCGACTACGCCTGTCGGCCTCGTCTTAGGTCCCGACTTACCCAGGGCGGATTAGCCTGGCCCTGGAACCCTTGGTCATCCGGCGGACGGGTTTCTCACCCGTCTTTCGCTACTCATGCCTGCATTCTCACTCGTGTGGCGTCCACGGCTGGGTCTCCCCGCCGCTTCGCTCGCCACACGACGCTCCCCTACCCATCCACACACCTGGACCTTACGGCCGGGTTATCGGTGTGAATGCCACAACTTCGGCGATGTGCTTGAGCCCCGTTACATTGTCGGCGCGGAATCACTTGACCAGTGGGCTATTACGCACTCTTTCAAGGATGGCTGCTTCTAAGCCAACCTCCTGGTTGTCTATGCAACTCCACATCCTTTCCCACTTAGCACACGCTTAGGGGCCTTAGTTGGTGGTCTGGGCTGTTTCCCTCTCGACTATGAAGCTTATCCCCCACAGTCTCACTGCCACGCTCTCACTTATCGGCATTCGGAGTTTGGTTGAGTTCAGTAAGCTTGTAGGCCCCCTAGCCCATCCAGTGCTCTACCTCCGGTACTGAACGCACGACGCTGCAC
>RGQW01000115.1 GCA_010029945.1 Actinomycetota bacterium
GGTGTCTGAGCACGTGAAGGCACGAACGAACCAGGGGTTTGGCCGCGTCCTTGTTGTTGTGTATGCGATCTTTGCCGTAGGAGCTACGGCTCGATCCGTCATTCAGATCACCCAGCGACTCGACGAGGCGCCCGTCGCCTACCTGCTGTCGGCTTTTGCGGCCGTCGTTTACATTGTCGCGACGATTGCGCTTGCTCGGGGAAATCGGACGTCGCGGAAAGTCGCCTACGTCGCCATCGGTATCGAGATGGCGGGTGTCATCGTGATCGGCGCCCTGAGTTTGCTCGTCCCCGACGCTTTCCCGCGTGCCACCGTGTGGTCGACGTTTGGTAGCGGCTACCTCTTCATTCCCTTGATCTTGCCGCCGCTCGCGTTGTGGTGGTTGCGGCGCACCGAGTAGCAGCGTCTAGCGGTTAGTCGTTGTCGAGACAACGGATGCGATGTGTTCGGGAAATATTCCGCAGCATCCACCGATGATGCTCGCGCCCTGCTGACGCCAATTGTCGGCTTTACGAGCGAAGGCATCCGGCGTCAACATCTCGTCGTACTCCCGGTGCGTCGGGACAGGATCGTTGTCGGTCGCACTTGCGCGAAACTCATCGCTGAAGCCGTTGGCGTACACCCCGATCGTCAGATCAGGTGCGGCCTGCACGAGAAGGGGGAGAGCGGAGGTGATGGCTTCCGGGCTGCTGCAGTTGAGCATTACTGCCTCAACGTTCCTGACATCGGCGATCGCCGCGACACCCTCCGCGATCGACTCCCCGCTCCGCAGGTTCCCGACATCGACCTCGGACACAGTGAAAGAAACCCACACCGGTAGCCCTGCCGCATCGGCTGCCTCGGCAGCTGCAAAGGCTTCGGCGGTGGAATGCATGGTCTCGCACAACAGGACGTCCGACGAGGGAGCGACGGCATCGACGATCATTCGGTAGGTGCTCGATAGTTCGTCATAGTCCCCGACGCGATCCGGTCGATAGGTCTCGTGCAGGGGTGGCAAGCAGCCGGCAACGAGAGGGCGCGCATGCGATAACCCTTCAGATACGGCGATATCGCGCGCTCTCGCAGCAAGCGCACCACCCGCCTGGATGAGCTCCACTACGTCGTCGGAAGAGCCACCACCGTCGGTCGCAAGAGCAGCGGGCACACAGGCATAGGTATTCGTGGTGATGACGTCGGCGCCGGCACGCAGGAACTGAAGATGAGAGTGGAGAACGATGTCTGGCCAGTCACGGTTCGCTCGTGCAACGCCGCGAAAGCGTTCCATGGTGCCGATGGGCCCAGAGATATCGACTCCATTGCGCCGCAGGAGGTGTCCCATTCCCCCGTCGAGAATCACAACGACACCGTCCCGTCGATAACTGTCACCGTTCTTCCCCCGACCCACACGTCGTCGAGGTGCCTTTCGACGGAAATTAGTCCACGACGACCGAGTGCGCGACCTTGAAGTGCGGTGTAGGAATCCGGTGCGAGTCCTGCACCGATGAGCCACTGGCCGAGCGCTGCGTTGAGCGACCCGGTTACCGGATCCTCGGTGATGCCTTGGTTGCCGGGAAAGAATGCCCTCACTTCAAAGTCGGTGTCTACCGAACTCGGTGCGATGAGTCCGACGTCAGCGTGTGCCAGGAGCTCTGGGTCGGGAGATACAGAATGCAGATCCTCGGTGGAGCGCAGGAGTAGGCCGCCAGCCGGGCCCGTTGTCGCACCACTGGTGGTCGACCACGGCATCCGGGGACAAATCGAGCCCACGAACGGTTTCGTCCAAGATGTCGTCCTCGAGAGGTCCGGTGCGATTGCGCGGTGGCGCCGCGAAACTCAAGGCTCCGTCCGGTGTGCGCTGTATCCGCACCAGACCGGCCCCGCACTCCTGCACGATGTGGTCATTGGCCGGCTCACCCCCAGCCTCCAACCATGCATGGCAGGTTCCCAAGGTCGGGTGACCGGCGAAGGGGAGTTCGCGTCCGGGGCAGAAGATCCGCACGGCGTAGTCGGCTGACGGATCTGTTGCCGGCACGATAAAAGTGGCCTCGGAGAGATTCGTCCACTCGGTGAAAGCGTGCATCTGCTGCGTCGTCAACCCTGCTCCGTCGAGTACGACGGCGACGGGATTACCGAGCGTCGGCTCAGCGGTGAAGACGTCCACCTGAGCGAAGCGACGAGGAGCATTCATGAGAAGTAGACGTGGTCAGTTGTGCTGGGTCGACGTATCGGGTCCGTGGCGTCGCACCAGCGCTCTCTTCGTTGCCCAGGAGAAGACCCGAATAGTGACAGCCAAGAAGCCGAGTGTCAGTGCCATTTGGATCATCACCGCCAGCCGAGCTTGATCCGTCACGGCGGTGATATCCCCAAAGCCAACGGTGGACAAAATGGTGAGAGTCAAGTAGTGCGAAGACAAGTGGGTAAGCGGTTCGGTAAACGACCCAGGGTTGAGCCCGTCAATAACCAGGTAGATGGTTGCGAAGATCACCATGAATAGGGCGGCGCTCAGAATGAGGCCCTCGACGGCAAGAACTTCGGGGTATCGGGATCCCAAGATTCGTTCTATTTCCTTCTTGACAAACCAGACGTAGACCGCCAAGCCAACAAGGAGGAGTACTCCAGGGATAAAGATCCGTTCGTCGACGTCGTTCGGCACGAGGCTGTACAACCACCAGAGGAAGCCCAGGCCGACTGCGATGCGGAGGGCAGAGAGTGCGATTGCCTTCCACCGATTGGGAGGTATCGCGTCGAGTAGGTGTTTGCGCTCCACGAGGCTGGAGTCTCCCACGCTTGCGGGGTGGGACGCATGACCATGGCCCGGGCGTTCGTTGCGTGTTTGAACTCGGCTACGTTCTGCCCAGCGCTAGGCGCCAAACACCGGCGAGACCTTCGGCCTCGTGAGAGCGCACCCGTGCGACATGCACACTGTCGGGTGGGACCAACATGGTGAGGCCTTTCGGGTGGCTCACCAGGTCCACGGGCGTGGACACGTGCACCGTTTCACCGTCGATGCCGACGGCGATCTCGGGGCTCGACGATGTGACCCGCAACTCGGTCGCGGTGAAGCGTTGAAGCCCTCCGCGGGATCGTGACTGAGTTGATTCGTCTGATGGTGTGGTGGGGGTTGCGGCCGCCGTGCCTGTGATCACTAGTCCGCCAAGTTGACCACTGTCTAATGTCGGTCGTTGACCGATGCCCAGGAGGCCGTCGGTGATGTAGGGATTATTGGAAATCAGGAGAACGATCGACCCCGACACTTCTTCGCCGGACGGAAGACGAAAGTGCATGTCGTACGGGTCGGTGTCCGCCGCCAGCACCTCGGGCAGCACGTCGAGTGTCGTCTGAAGTTTCGCGTCTCGGTAGGAGTCGTTCTCGACGATCGAGGCGTAGAGGCCGAAAGACACGTTGTTGACGAACAACTTGCCATTCACGGTCGCGTAGTCGATCGTGCGCAAGACACCTTTGGTGAAGGCAACTAATCCCGAATCTGGCTTGTCTCTATCCAGACCGAGATCCAGGGCGAAGTGGTTGCGTGTGCCAGCGCTGATGACGACGAAAGGAATGCCGTGCTCGACAGCGACGGCGGCGACGAGTGCCTGTGAACCGTCTCCTCCCGCCATGCCGAGACAATCCGCCCCGCGGGCGATGGCATCTCGCGCGAGTTCCTCGAGGTCCAAACCCTCCTGAAGGGTCACCACCTCGACGCCCTGTGCCTTCGCTTGTTCAACAATGTTGAAGGAAACGACTTTTCCGCCGCCGGACTTTGGATTGCAGATCAACACCGGTCGAGATGGTGTCCACGCCTGCGCCGGGGCGTCGTCGTCGGCGGATCGAGCGAGTGCGGTCAGGCCGAGGGCGACGGCGCCGATGATCAGCGCGATCATGATCACGAGTGCGGGAATGTCTCGCAGAAGTGTCCACACCAAGAACGCGATACCGAGCACAGCGAGGATCGCTCCGACGATGCGCCGCCCACGTCGGCGGGTAACGGTGAGCCATGCTCCGATCACCAACAGCGCCAGGCCCACGACGAGAGCGACGGGTTGCCGTGGATCTCCAAGCCACGAGACGATCACGACGATCGGAAAGAGACCCGCACACACAAGTGCGGCAATCGCAAGAAACCGTGGCACGACGAACCTCTCCTTTTTCGCAGTGTCCGTCATCGTAGACAGAAACGTCGCGACATAGAGCGGGCGGCATGCGGTCAGCGAGAGGCGACGATCAGCATGATCGCTCCGTCATCCGCGGAAGTCGTTGGACGTTAGGGTTGTGACATGTCCGAATCCTTGTCGACCGAAGTACTCGAGCTCGACGAATCCATCTATCGGGGAGTCGCTTCCGCCCCCACACCGAGCCTTGATGAGGGGTTTCGCCGCCTGTCGAGGCTTGCGGATAACTCGGTGTTGTGGTTCGGCACCGCTGGTGCCTTGGCGCTCTTGGGTGGTCGTCGCGGCCGCCGCGCGGCGCTCAACGGCGTGGTCGCCATCGGCTTGGCCTCCTCGTCGGTGAATCTGGGGTTCAAATACCTGGCCCGACGGAATCGACCCGACCGGGAGGACGCCGCCGTGCCCGGGGACAGGCACGTACCGATGCCCGAATCGACGTCTTTTCCTTCTGGCCACTCGGCGTCGGCTTTCGCGTTCAGTGAGGCGGTCAGCAGCGCGAGCCCGACGATTGGTGTGCCGGTACGGGTGATGTCTGCGGCCGTGGCTTATAGCCGGGTGCATACGGGTGTGCACTTCCCGGGCGACGTCGTGGTGGGCGCCCTTATCGGCATGACGGTTGGTGAGATTGCACCCCGCGTGGTGGATCTTCTTGTGAAGAACAGCGCGGTCATTCGACGCCTCGTGGGTTAGCCCTTCCCGACTGGTGATTTAGTCATTTGGCATACGCGCGCGACGTAGACCCCTAGGCTCTGAACATGTGCTGTTTCGTTCTCGTGCTCGGATTCCTCGGGCCCCGAATTGCTTTCCTGGTCTACTGGTTGGCGTATCCGACGAAGACGATGCTGGCGTTCGACGATATGTGGTTCGTACCGTTGCTCGGCGTCGTTCTCTTGCCGTGGACGTCACTCGCGTGGGTGCTGTTGTGGCCGACCGGAGGCTTTTCATGGATCCTCATTGCCGGCGCCTTCGCACTCGATATCGCCACCTACTTTGGTAGGGCGGCACAAAATCGCGTGGGTGGCCCGAGCTCTGCACCCGCGTAGTCACAACATCGTCACTAGGTCAGAAGGTCGTCACCGTGGAACGGTCACGATTCTCGCTTGGTGAGTGACTCCTCGAGTGTCGCGATCGCCTCTTGTTGCTGGGCGCTGAGTTCCTTGATGGCGTCGAGTTGGCTACG
>RGQW01000116.1 GCA_010029945.1 Actinomycetota bacterium
GACCATCCTCGCGAAGTCGAGTTCCTTCGCTTTCGCCCGACCCTTCTATCGCGAAGGGTTGATCGGAAGAACCGATGTCGTCCGAAGCGCCTACGCGCAATTCGTCTTTCTCGCATCGGGCGCTGATCACGATCAGATGGAAAGCATGCGTGACTACATGTCCGCCCTGGTCACCGGTTGGGAAGTTGAGAAGGTCAAGACCATCGTCGACGAAACCCTTGACGAGATCGTCGATCCCATGGTCTACGAGGAGGCCGTGGAACTCATCGACGAACACCGACGGGCCGGCCGAGACATCATCATCATCTCCTCCTCAGGCACCGAGGTCGTTGAGCCCATCGGGGCTCGACTGGGAGCGGATGTCGCCATCGGTACACAGGTCGCCATTGAGGATGGCCGCTACACGGGCGAGATCCTGTTCTATGCATATGGTCCGGGAAAGGCCGATGCGATGCGCTCCCTGGCCGAGGAGCGTGGCTACGACCTCGCGGAGTGTTACGCGTACTCCGATTCGTCGACAGACCTGCCGATGCTGGAAGCCGTTGGCCATCCCGTCGCGGTCAATCCTGATTCCTCACTTCGCGCCACGGCACTCGAGCGCGACTGGCCTATTCGTGACTTTGCCCGGCCCGTCGATATGTCGAGGACAATCGAAAAAAAGCAAGCGGTTGCCGCCGGTGCCGGCGTGGCACTTGGGGCAGCAGCCCTAGGCCTCGCCTGGTACGCCCGACGTCGCGGCCTGCGCGCCTGATCGAATCGCGTCGAAAAACCAGGAGAAGTACGTCGGAAGATCTCCCGCCGCATAGGCCTTCAATGCACGCGCGCAGGATGCTCTGCCGACATGCACCATTCCGACTTCGGGTATCGAGAACAGCGACGGGTCCACTCCGCGATCCGCACACACAAGCCGAACGGTGGCGCGAGCAATCAACCCCGATCCCCACGCGAAGGGGCGCGCGGCCTGGATCTCGCCGTGCACGATGCCCGCCACGACGAGGGCCGACTCTTCTCGAGCGCCGGTCACCAGGTCGCCGAGCAGCGCCAACCGTCCCGCGGCCTCGCGCGCATCCGGTGGCGCTCCCAAGCTCAGCGGATCATCGACGGCCTCAGAATCTGTTCGCGGTCGTCCGAGTCCCTCAGCAGGCGCATGATCGCGAGCCGCGACGGCGTGCAGGTGCGCGAGTACTTGCAGTGGCGCCCGCGACCACGTTTCAACCTGACCAGGGACTTCACCCGTTAACGCCTGGGCCGCGGCGAGCACGCGGCCCATCGGCGAATCGTCCGCCACCGCTATATCCGCGCCATCCAGAGCCGCCGACGCTTGGGCTCCGTGCGCCCGTGACCCCGCCGTGAAGTCGGCGGCCGCTGCTCGCACGTCTCGACGCCACAGCAGATCATCGATCGATTTCCGGGCCGCTGCCGCACCGTCGGCAATGGCGGGCGTCGCAGCCAGTCTCGCGATGACATCACCTACCGGGGTCGACATGCCGCAACGCTAGTGGCCCGCGTTGGCTCATTCGGCCCTCATGGACGGCTCGAATTTGGTTTAGTGGTGTGCGCGTGGCCACCACACGGCTGCAAGGAAGGAACAAGCGTGAGTAACGACGCTCTGGCAAACCTGCTCAGTGAAGATCGCGTTTTTCCGCCGTCGGCGGATTTCGCAGCCCAAGCCAATGCCTCCTCGGAGATGTACGACGAGGCGGCCGCCGATCGACTCGCCTTCTGGGCTGAGCAAGCTCGCTACCTCTCCTGGGAGAGAGAGTTCGACGAGATCCTCGACTGGAGTGACGCACCGTTCGCCCGCTGGTTCACCGGTGGAACGCTGAACGTCGCCTACAACTGTGTCGATCGCCACGTCGAGAACGGCTTCGGTGCTCAGGTGGCGATTCGATTCGAAGGGGAGCCCGGGGATCGGCGTGACATCACCTACGCCGAACTGAAAGACGACGTCTCCAAAGCGGCCAACGCGCTCCTCGAACTCGGCGTCGCCTCAGGTGATCGCGTTGCCATCTACATGCCGATGATCCCGGAAGCGATCGTCGCCATGCTGGCGTGCGCGCGCATCGGCGCAGCACACTCGGTCGTCTTCGCCGGATTCAGCTCGGAGGCGCTTCGCAGCCGTATCGACGACGCCCAAGCTGTCGTGGTCATTACCGCTGACGGGCAGAACCGTCGCGGCTCGGCCATGCCGCTCAAACCCGCTGTCGATGAGGCGGTGTCCCAAACGCCCACCGTCACCAACGTCCTCGTTGTTCGGCGCACAGGCAGTGATGTCGACTGGGACGACAGTCGTGACGTGTGGTGGCACGACATCGTTGATCGTCAGTCACCCGACCACACACCCGAAGCGTTTGACGCCGAGCATCCGCTCTTCATCCTCTATACGTCCGGGACGACGGGTAAGCCGAAAGGAATCCTGCACACCAGCGGCGGGTATCTGACCCAAGCGGCCTTCACCCATCGGAACGTCTTCGATCTCAAGCCCGACGACGACATCTACTGGTGCACCGCGGACATCGGATGGGTGACGGGTCACTCCTACATCGTGTACGGGCCGCTTGCCAACCGTGTGACGCAAGTCGTGTACGAAGGCACACCCGATACACCGGGCAAGGACCGTTGGTGGGACATCGTCGAGCGCCACAAGGTCTCGATCTTCTACACCGCTCCCACCGCTATCCGGACGTTCATGAAGTGGGGTGACGAACTCCCCCAATCACACGATTTATCGTCCCTGCGACTCCTCGGGTCGGTTGGCGAGCCGATCAACCCCGAGGCCTGGATGTGGTACCGGGACGTGATCGGCAGCGGCACCTGCCCCATCGTCGATACGTGGTGGCAGACGGAAACCGGAGCAATCATGATCAGCCCCCTTCCTGGCGTGACCGCCTGCAAGCCAGGTTCGGCGATGGGACCTCTGCCGGGTATCGGGATGGCAGTTGTGGACGACAACCAGGTGCCCGTCGGAAACGGCGGAGGCGGTTACCTCGTGCTCACCGAACCGTGGCCCTCCATGCTTCGGGGCATCTGGGGCGATCCGGAACGCTTCAAGGAGACGTACTGGTCACGATTCGCCGGGATGTACTTCGCCGGCGACGGCGCGAAACTGGACAACGATGGAGCCATCTGGCTTCTCGGCCGAGTCGACGACGTCATGAACGTCTCCGGTCACCGCATTTCAACGACCGAGGTCGAGTCGGCTCTGGTCTCGCACGAGGCCGTTGCTGAGGCGGCGGTCGTCGGTGCCACGGATGAGACGACAGGGCAAGGAATCGTGGCCTTCGTGATTCTGCGGGGCGGTGTTCCAGAAGAAACGGCCACCGGAGAGCAACTCGTCAAGGATCTCCGGGACCACGTCGCGACGGAGATCGGGCCGATAGCCAAGCCACGGCAGATCATGGTCGTGCCCGAACTTCCCAAGACCCGGTCCGGCAAGATCATGCGCCGTCTCCTACGGGACGTGGCCGAGCACCGGGACATGGGAGACGTCACTACGTTGGCCGATCCGACCGTCATGAACTTGATCGCCACTGGGCTCGACGCAGGGAGCGACGAAGACTGACCTGCTCGGGCCCTGCCGAGGACGTGACCACCCAGGCTCGCACGTCGTCCACACGTCGGGCTCACGAATCGTGGCGCCCAGCGCTCGCAGATAGTCTCGGGTCATGGAGGAGCACAACGTTCTGACCCGACCGTCACTGCGCGAGCGTGGCTGGATCCTGTCGTACCTGCGAGACGAGACCGTAGGCGGCGTCCTGTTGATCATCGCTGCCGCGATCGCACTGATCTGGGTCAATTCGCCATGGGGTGACGGATACGTCAGTTTGGTCAACTACGAAGTCGGGATCCCCGCCTTGGGCCTCGAACTCAGCCTGGGTGTCTGGGCCGCGGACGCACTGCTCGCGATTTTCTTCTTCGTGGTTGGCCTCGAACTGAAACATGAACTGATCGTCGGGTCGCTCTCGAAGCCCTCCCAGGCAGCGGTGCCCGCGATTGCCGCACTTGGCGGGATGGTCGTCCCCGCACTTCTCTACCTCGCCATCAACTCCTCCATGGATGGCGGCTCCACCAAGGGCTGGGGCATTCCAATGGCCACCGATATCGCGTTCGCCCTCGCCGTTCTCGCGGTCTTTGGACGCAAACTGCCTGTTGCCCTTCGAGCATTCCTTCTCACCCTCGCCGTCGTGGATGATCTCGGCGCCATCGCCGTTATCGCTCTCTTCTACTCGGACAAGTTCTCGCTCCCGTGGTTCGTCGCTGCGCTCGTGATGTTCGTTGCCTACGGCCTCGCCCAACGCTTCCGTTGGACATCCCCGTGGTTCTACGTTCCGGTCGCGATCGTCGCCTGGTACTTCACCTACAAATCGGGAGTTCACGCAACGGTGGCCGGCGTCGTTCTCGGACTCCTGACCCGTGTCAAGACCGATCCAGGCGAAGCGGAAGCTCCCGCGGATCGGCTCGCGCACCGAATACATCCGATCAGCGCCGGCATCGCCGTTCCGATTTTTGCTTTCATGGCCGCCGGTGTCGATCTCCGCTCCCTCGGCATCGTCGACGCCCTCACCGCACCGGTCGCCCTTGGCGTCATCGTCGGATTGGTCATCGGCAAGCCAGTCGGCGTCCTTCTTTTCGCCTGGGTCACCGCGACCTTCACCCGGGCGTCGCTGGCGAAGGGGATCGCCTGGCGAGATGTCTGTGCGATCGGGATTCTCGCCGGTATCGGCTTCACCGTCGCATTGCTGATCGCTGAACTCGGCTACAAGTCCGACTACGAGACCCTCGAATCGGCGAAGGGCGCGATCCTGGCGGCATCGCTCGTAGCCGCACTCCTGGCGGCAGTCGTCCTCATTCTTCGGGGCAAGCACTACAGCCGCTTAGCGGCCATCGAGGACGTCGACGCGAACAATGACGGCATTCCCGACGTTTATCAAGACACGCGCGACGGCGAATCCGGTAACACCTCGGGGACAGCAGATCCACCGCAGCGATAACCTGTCGGGGCACGCCCAGGCAAACCAGCAGGGAAATCAGCGGGAGGATCCATGGCCGAACGACCAGGCATAGGAGTACTCGTCTCTCACGTCGTTCGTGACGCGAAGGCACTGCTCGCTGCCCAGGTAAGCCTGACAAAGGCCGAAGTTCGCCATGCGGGGCAAGAGGTGGCGGTCGTCTCCATCGCCGGACTGATCGCCGTGGCGGGAGTGTCGATGGCAATGCTGTTCGGGCTGATTGCCCTCGCCTTCGGCCTTGCAGAACTCGGCATGCCGGTGTGGGCAGGATTCTTGTGCGTGATGGGCCTGCTGCTACTGAC
>RGQW01000117.1 GCA_010029945.1 Actinomycetota bacterium
GTCTACCCACTCCGCGACCGAGATGCCGGCCGCCTGCAAGTGCACCTTGGCGGTGATCTTGTCCATACACATGGCGGATGCGAGCACTCCTGAGCCGACGTACGGCATACCGACGAAGTCGAGAAGCCCTTGGATGGTGCCGTCTTCACCCCAGGGGCCGTGCAGAACCGGGAAGACCACATCGATGGCTTCGACGCGGCCGTCGATGACCGCACTCGGCCGATCGGCGGTCGCACCGATCATCACGGTCGACGACCCACCGTCGATTCTCGGCAGGTCGTCCGAGCGCAGGTCAGCTGGTGTTCCAGTGAAGTGCACCATCGTCGAATCCGCGGTGACGGCGATCGGTAGGACGTCATGACCTGCCGCTTCGAGGGCTTCCCAGACGGCGGCGGCGCTGATGCAGGAGATCGAGTGTTCGCTGCTTCGTCCCCCGAAGATCACCGCTACCCGCGCTGTGGACATGGGCGCACGCTATCGGGCGCACCACTACGGTCTAGGCATGACGCAGCGCCCTGAGCACTCCGCCTTGGATCTGTCCACGCTCGCCGTGACCAAGGGCCGGCCACCACGGGAGCCGGATGCTCCCCTGAACACACCGATCGTTCCCGCGTCGTCATTCATCGCCGGCGGGCCCACGGAGTACGCGCGACTAATCCCCTTCTCGAGGAAGCCGATCTCGCGACCTGCCTTCCGGCCGCGCGGTCCGCCGGCGTCCGCACGGTCGTGGACAACACCTTCGCGACGCCGATCTTGCAGCGACCGTTGGAACTCGGGGCGCACGTCGTGATGCACAGTGCGACCAAGAGCCTGTCCGGGCATTCCGATCTACTCATGGGCGCTCTCGTCACCGAAGACCCGGAACTAGCGGAGGAACTGCGCACCCGACGCATTCTTCTCGGAGCCGCACCAAGCGCTTTCGACGCGTACTTGGCTTTGCGCGGTGTCCGAACACTGGCCCTTCGGATCCAACGGGCTGAAGCAAGCGCGCAGTTTCTTGCAAAGAAGCTCCGAAGCGAATCTTCGATCAGCCGTGTTCGACAAGCCGGAACGATGGTGTCGATTGAATTCGGCGGCGATGCGGCCCGCGCGGACCGGGTGTGTCAGGGAACCCGGTTGTGGGCGCACGCCACCAGCTTGGGCGGCGTCCGACCTATGGGCCGACCTCGCGCACGCGATACACGCTGGTTGATTCGCGACCCGTCACGGTCCGAGGTCGGATTCGGCTCGGGTGTCTCGAGCCATGAAAGCGGCGGCCATGACCGTCGGTGAGTGATCGTGATGCAAAACGTTGACGACCTGCTCGGTAATCGGCATCTCGACCCCGTGCTCGCGGGCTAACTCGAGAATGGGCGTGCAACTCTTGTATGCCTCGCACGTCTGTCGCGTGATGTCGATGGTCTCCTGCACCGTCAGACCCGAGCCGATGTTCTCTCCGAAGGTTCGGTTGCGCGAGAGCGGTGACTGGCACGTCGCCACGAGATCTCCGACGCCAGCCAAGCCTTGGAACGTCAGCGGGTCGGCCCCTAGGGCCACTCCGAGTCGCGCCATTTCGGCCAAGCCGCGAGTGATCAGGGACGCCTGCGAGTTCTCTCCCAGACCCATACCCACGGCCATGCCGTTGGCGACCGCAATCACGTTCTTGACCGATCCACCGATCTCCGTACCGACCACATCGGTGGTCCAGTACGGCCGGAAGTAGTTGGTGGTGCAGATGGCCTGCACCCGCTGGGCAGCATCGGCGTCCACGCAGGCAACGGTGGACGCGGTTGGTTGGCGCTGGACGATCTCACGAGCGAGGTTGGGGCCGGAGACGACGGCTACCTGGCTCGGGGGTGTGCCGAGCAATTCGTCGATGACTTGGCTCATGCGCTTGCTGGTGCCGAGTTCGATTCCCTTGATGAGCGAGATGATGACGGCCGATTCCGGGATGAACGGCTTCCAGTGCGAAACGTTGGCCCGCACCACCTGCGACGGGATAGCCAGCACTACGTAGTCGGCTCCCTGCAGCGCTTCTTGAGCCGTGAGGGTCGCGCGTACTTCGGCCGGGAGTTCGATACCCGGGTGGTACGTGCGGTTTTGATGGATCGTCGTGATCTGCTCGACGGTCTTCGGGTCCCGGGCCCACATGGTGACCTCACAACCAGCGTGCGCGAGCACCATGGCAAACGCGGTGCCCCACGATCCGGATCCCATCATGGCTACTCGGGTCACTGGTCCTCCTCGTCGAGAGCATCGGTCGCCTCGCGTTCCTGCCGGCGCGCCTTGGCCGGGGAATACCGTTCGACCGGGGCCTTCTGGTCGCGGATGCCCTCGAGAAGCTCGGTGATGGCCTGGACGACTCGATCCGTCGCGATATCGAGTGTCGCATGATCGAGTGGACGACCGGCAAGGTCGGATAGATCCACCGGCTCCCCCGCCCACACGTGCATGGTCTTGCGGGGAAACAAGCGGAACTCCTTCTTGTAAGGGCCGATGACGTCACATGCTCCCCATTGCGCCACCGGAATGATGGGGCGACCAGTTGCCAAGGCGATGCGTGCCGCGCCCGTCTTGCCGACCATCGGCCAAAGGTCGGGGTCCTTGGTGATCGTTCCCTCGGGGTAGACGACCACGCACTCACCGGCCTGAATCGCCGTGACCGCGTCACGCACCGCCGCAATTGCCTCACGCGTCTCCCGATAAACCGGGATCTGTCCGGCACTTGCGATGATGGCTCCCACGATCGGGACTCGGAACACCGATTCCTTTGCCAAGAACCGGGGGGGACGATCGTTCTCCCACAGTGCGTGCGAGATGACGAGGGGATCAAACCAGGAGATGTGGTTGCCAGCGACGATGATTCCTCCATCGTCGGCATTGAGGTTCTCCATGCCCCGCCAGTCACGCTTGGTGAACCAGGTCATCAGCGGCCACAGCAGGAACACCGCAATCCGATAACCCGGCCCGAGTTTCCAGGACCGGCGCACTCGGGGCACTCCTCCTCGCGACACCTGGGCAGGCTAGCGGGTCGGTGGCGTTGAATAGGGATGTGCCGAACAACCCCAAGGCCGATGAACGATGGACGGCCATCGTTCCCGTGCGCTCCCTGACGGAGGGAAAGTCCCGATTGCTGACCGGGTCTTCCCCGGCACTGGGCCTGATTGAGGCATTCGCCCGCGATGTCCTTCGAGCCTGCGGTGATTCGGAACATATCGGCCGGACCATCGTGGTGTCCCCCGACGCATCCATCGAAACCCTGGCGCGCGACGCCAACAGCGATTTCGTGCCCGAGGCTTCAGCCAGTGGAATCAATGAAGCCATTGCCTCGGTACGGGCGACCTGCGAGCCGAATCAACCGGTGATCGGCATCCTCGCCGACACTCCCTGCCTCACCGGCGCCACTCTCGACGCCGTTTTGGCCCAGGCGCACGGCTACGACGTTTCCTTCGTGGCCGATGCTGCGGGAACCGGCTCGACGATGTGGTGTGCCCAAGTTCCCGGTGCCCGCTCCTTCTTCGGTTCACACTCCCGCGCTCATCACCGAGCAAGCGGCGCCGTCGAATTGGGTGTGACCGCACCTGGTGGCGACGAAGCCTTCCTATGGACGCGCGCCCGACGCGACGTCGACACCGACGTCGACCTGTGGGACGCCCATCGGATCGGCCTGGGCCCCGCGACAACACGTGCGTACGAACAATGGACCGCCCCGACGGGCGATCTATTGCACGATTGATGGAATCGACGAGCGCTTCTTCGCGGTCAGCGCGCTCGCTTCGTTATCGACTCTCTCGTCGTCTTCAACGCCGCGCCGTGCGGATCCGCGGCATGGGTTACTCGCTACACGTCGCTATTGAGTGACCGGTGCGAAGCTCGGGCGGTGCGCTTCGAACTCAGCGATGGCATCCGCGTGCTGCATCGTGATGCCGATATCGTCCAGCCCTTCCATCAAACGCCACCGAACGTAGTCATCGACCTCAAATTCCGCCGTTAGATCACCGGCGCGGACCGTGCGTGACTCAAGATCGACCGTGACCTCGAGGGAAGGATCCGCTTCGATGAGCGTCCACAATTCCTCGATGACGCTTTGGTCCACCTGGGCGGTCAAGAGCCCGCCCTTGCCTGAGTTTCCGCGGAAGATATCGGCGAAACGAGAGGACAAGACAACACAGAATCCGTAGTTCTGCAACGCCCACACCGCGTGCTCGCGGGAACTCCGCAGGGATGATCTGATCGGTATCAACATTGCTCCGGCGCAAGGGGGCGGCCGTTCCGGTATGCCGGATGAAGGGTTCCATGGTGCGCTCCTCGCCTACGCCAGATCCGCGGGTGATGACAGGTGTCCCGTTACTGCGGTGGAGGCGGCAACCGCTGGAGAGACCAGGTGCGTGCGCCCGCCGGGACCCTGTCGTCCCTCGAAGTTTCTGTTGGACGTTGACGCACTTCGCTCGCCGGGCGTGAGCTTGTCGGGGTTCATTCCCAGGCACATCGAGCACCCGGCTCCGCGCCATTCACCACCGGCCTCCACGAACACCTGATCCAGACCTTCGGATTCCGCCTGCAGGCGAACCCGTGCAGAACCCGGCACAACCATCAGGCGCATGCCGTCTTTGACCTTGCGGCCTCGCAGAATGTCCGCAGCGACCCGCAGATCCTCGATGCGACCGTTGGTGCATGACCCGATGAACACCGTGTCGACGGCAACGTCACGCAGCGGTGTCCCAGGGGTGAGATCCATGTATTCCAGTGCACGTTCGATCGCCACCCGATCGACATCATCACTGGCGTCATCCGGCGACGGCACCGACGCCGACAGCGGCAGGCCTTGCCCCGGGTTGGTGCCCCAGGTGACGAAAGGCGTGAGTGTGGTGGCGTCGATATCGACGACAGCATCGAACTCGGCATCGTCGTCGGTGAACAGGGTCTTCCAATACGCGACTGCGTCGTCCCACTCCTGTCCGCTAGGTGCCTTCTCACGGCCTTGGACGTAGTCGAACGTTGTCTGATCCGGGGCGATCATGCCGGCCCGCGCGCCTGCTTCGATCGACATATTGCAGACCGTCATGCGTCCTTCCATCGACAGACTGCGAATGGCCGAACCGCGGTACTCGAGCACATACCCCTGACCGCCGCCAGTACCGATCTTCGCGATCACCGCCAAGATGATGTCCTTGGCGGACACCCCTTCCGGCAGGTCGCCGTCCACGTTGATCGCCATCGTCTTGAAGGGCTTCAGCGGCA
>RGQW01000118.1 GCA_010029945.1 Actinomycetota bacterium
TCTTCCGGGTCGATCGACCCGGCATCCGCGCTCACGTGTTTCCTCCTGAGCGGCCACGACGACGCCCCGTGCATCGCCTCGAGTGTGCCTAGTCCACCGAAAGTCCTCGCCCTCCGCAAGCAGTTCCGGCCAACTCGTTCGCGATGCTCCCCTGCAACTCCCCCGCAACCGCCCTCCAACTGCCCCGCAACCGCACTGTTCCGCACTGTTCCCGCCACGCTTCCTCCTCCTGACTCACCCCGGCAGGGCGCATGGAGATTGCCGACACCCATACGCGAGAATGCGCTCACACACGCTTCACCACCGATGACACGGCTCCGGGGCGACCCCTCGGGAGCGTCAGACGAAAGAGGGTGCGAACACCGATGGCCCCTGAGAGCGACTCTTCCGGCCCCCTGGCGGGCGGCTTGCCGACCCAGTACGTGGACGTCGACCCAGACGAGACCCGAGAGTGGATCGACTCCCTCGACGCACTGGTCGATGCCTCGGGCAATTACCGCGCCCGTTACATGATGCTCTCGCTGCTGCGCCGAGCGGCAGAACGCAACGTCGGTGTGCCGAGCCTGCGCAGCACCGACTACATCAACACCATCTCCCCCGAGCGCGAGCCCTGGTTCCCCGGGGATGAGGCGGTGGAGCGAGAGATCCGCCGGATGATCCGGTGGAACGCCGCCATCATGGTGCACCGAGCCCAACGTCCCGGCGTATCCGTCGGGGGACACATCTCCACGTACGCGAGTTCGGCGACGCTGTACGAGGTCGGCTTCAACCACTTCTTCAAGGGACCCGACCACCCCGGTGGCGCGGACCAACTCTTCTTCCAAGGCCACGCGTCCCCCGGCATGTACGCACGAGCCTTCATTGAGGGTCGGATCACCGAATCTCAGATGGATGGCTTTCGTCAGGAACTCTCCCACCCCGGTGGTGGCCTTCCGTCCTATCCGCATCCGCGACTCATGCCATCGTTCTGGCAGTTCCCGACCGTCTCGATGGGCCTAGGGCCCCTCAACGCCATCTACCAGGCACGGTTCAACAAATACCTGGAGAACCGTGGGTTGGCCGACACGTCGCAGCAGAAGGTGTACGCCTTCCTCGGGGACGGCGAGACCGATGAGGTCGACGCCGTCGGTGCGCTGTCGCTGGCAGCGCGGGAGGAACTCGACAACCTCGTCTTCGTCGTCAACTGCAATCTGCAGCGCCTCGATGGTCCTGTTCGCGGCAACGGCAAGATCATTCAAGAACTCGAGTCGCTTTTCCGCGGCGCCGGATGGAACGTCATCAAGGTGGTCTGGGGACGAGCCTGGGATCAACTATTGGCGGCGGACCGCGATGGTGCGCTGGTCAACTTGATGAACAACACCCACGACGGCGACTTCCAGACGTACAAGGCCGAGAACGGAGCCTTTATTCGCGATCACTTCTTCGGACGCGATCCGCGGACCGCGAAACTCGTGGAGACCTGGAGCGATGACCAAATCTGGTCGTTGCAACGCGGCGGCCACGACTACCGCAAGATGTATGCCGCCTACGAAGCCGCCACGAAGGTCAAGGGTCAGCCCACCGTCATCTTGGCCAAGACCATCAAGGGCTGGACGCTGGGATCGCACTTCGAAGCGAGAAACTCCACGCACCAGATGAAGAAACTCACGGTGGAGGATCTGAAGGAGTTCCGCGACCGACTGCACATTCCCATCGCGGATTCACAGCTCGACGAGTACCTGCCCCCGTACTACAACCCGGGACCGGACAACCCCGCGATCCAGTACATGCTCGACCGACGCGCCATCCTCGGTGGCTTCCTGCCCAGTCGACGAAAGACCGCACGGCCGCTGCCGCAACCCCCGGACTCCACGTACGAGGTGGTCCAACGCGGATCGGGCAAGCAGCCGGTAGCGACAACCATGGCGTTCGTTCGACTTCTGAAGGACCTGATCCGCGATGAGGGCATGGGCGCGCACTTCGTCCCGATCATCCCCGACGAGGCCCGCACTTTCGGCATGGACTCGTTGTTCCCCACATTGAAGATCTACTCACCGCACGGGCAGCAGTACACGTCGGTCGACAGAGAGTTGATGCTGTCCTACAAGGAATCAGAAACCGGGCAGATCCTGCACGAAGGGATCAACGAGGCGGGTTCGGTCGCCTCCTTCACCGCCGTCGGCACCTCCTACTCCACCCACGACGTGCCGATGATTCCGATCTACATCTTCTACTCCATGTTCGGTTTCCAACGCACCGGCGACGGTTTCTGGGCGGCGGGCGACCAAATGGCACGCGGCTTCGTTCTCGGGGCGACCGCTGGTCGAACCACCTTGAATGGCGAGGGGCTGCAGCACGAGGACGGCCACAGCCAGCTGCTCGCGAGCACCAATCCCGCGGTGGTGGCCTACGACCCAGCGTTCGGCTATGAGCTCGGGCACATCGTCAAGTCCGGGCTGCAACGCATGTACGGGGAGCCCGACCCGGATCCGACCTACAGTGAGTTCGATCTCCTCGACGAGCACCGTGGGGAATCACCCAACGTCTTCTATTACCTGACGATCTACAACGAGCCCTACCCGCAACCGGCGGAGCCGGACAACTGCGACGTCGAGGGAATCATCAAGGGAATGCACCTGATCAGCGAGGGGTCCGGCGACGGTTCTCACGTGCAACTGCTGGCCAGCGGCGTCGGAGTGAACTGGGCGCTGCGCGCCCAAGAACTGCTAGCGCAGGACTGGGGAGTTGTTGCCGAGGTCTGGTCGGTGACGAGTTGGAATCAACTCAGGCGCGACGGCCTAGCCGCCGACCGACACAACATGCTCAACCCCGAGGACGAGCCACTGGTTCCCTTCGTCACCCAACGCCTGGAGGGTCGCCCGGGCCCGGTGGTTGCGGTGTCCGATTGGATGCGAGCGGTGCAAGACCAGATTCGTGAATGGGTCCCGCAACCGTTCGTCTCCTTGGGCACCGACGGTTGGGGTCTGTCCGACACGCGCGGTGCGTTGCGCCGGCATTTCCTAGTTGATGCCGAATCGATCACCGTGCAGGCACTCGCCATGCTGGCGCGTTCGGGAGACGTCGATCCGGGAACCGTCACTCGAGCGATCAAGACGTACCAACTCGATGACCCATCCGCCGCAGACGCGGGAAATACGGAAGGATCAGGGTAATTCGGCAGGACGAGGAGTCCCGCCGCACGAGTACCGAGTCGATTCCCGGATAAGGAGGTCACGTGTCCGACGACCCACGACGTTTCCTTCGCTATCTGGATGCTGAACGCAACGCGTCACTGCTGTATCGGGCCCTGGCCGAATCCACCGACGGTGAGCAGCGGGAAGCGCTGCTGGAGTTGGCTGATGTCGAGGACAAGCACGCACAACACTGGGTGGACAAACTCATCACCTACGGCGTCGAAATTCCGCCGGCACCCACGGTGCTCAACGCCGATGACGAGCAGTTGGTTCGACGGGCACGATCGCTGGGATTGGTTTCTGTCCTGGACACCCTGGAGCAGAACGAAGGCGCCGACGCCGGCATGTACGACGACGAGCCCGAGGCCTTGCCCACGATGCCGTCCGATGAGCGAGAACACGCGGATGTGTTCCGAGCGCTCAAGGGGGGCGAGCCGGAACGCTTTCCGCACCGAGAACGGTCGAGCAAGGGGGGCGAGCCGTGGCACCGAGCGGACAAGTCCGGTTCGGTGCGGGCCGCCGTCTTCGGGGTGAGCGACGGACTGGTCTCCAACACCGCCCTCGTCATGGGATTCGCTGCCGCAAGTCTTGCCGGTGCGATCGAAAACTCCGTCGTGCTGTTCGCCGGCTTGGCCGGACTGCTGGCCGGAGCCTTCTCGATGGCAGCCGGTGAGTACGTTTCTATGGCCAGTCAGCGTGACCTGTTCAAGCGAGAAATCGACCTTGAACGGCAAGAGTTGCTGGAAAAGCCCGAAGAAGAGCGTCTCGAGCTCGAACTCATCTACCGAGCCAAGGGGTTGCCCCGCGACCAGGCGCGAGCTGTCGCCGATCAGATCATGAAGGATCCTGAGATTGCGCTGGATACCTTGGCGCGAGAGGAGCTGGGCCTCGACCCGGACGAGTTGGGCTCGGCGTGGAAGGCCGCGGTTTCGAGTTTCCTCTCCTTCGCGATCGGCGCATCCGTCGTTGTTGTTCCGTACGCACTGTTCTCCGGCATGACGGCGTTCGTTCTGGCCGTGGCCCTTGCCCTTGTCAGTTTGATCGTGGTCGGCGCCCTTGTGGGTTACCAATCCGGGCGCGGAGTCGTCTTCAGTGCAGGGCGGCAGGTCCTGTGGGGCGTCGGCGCTGCGGGCGTGACGTACCTCGTCGGCAGCCTCGTCGGCGTGAACGTCGGATAGCCGGATACTCGGATAGCGCATGCGAACGCCGCTCGACGCCGGCTTCATCGATCGACTGACCGCGGCCACCGGCGACCTCGCCACACAGGCGACGGTCCGGATGGAATCCACCTACCCCTGGTATCGCCAACTGTCAGCCGATGAGCGCGCGTGGGTCTCTCTCGTCGCACACGCCGGTATCTCCGCCTTCTTGGAATGGGCGTCCGACTCGAACGAGTCGCCGCAGTTGACCGCGGATGTTTTCGGTTCCGCACCACGTGAACTGGCGCGCATCGTGTCTCTCGAGCAGACCGTGGCCATGGTTCGCACCACGATCGACGTCGTCGAGTCCGCGATCGATGCGCTCATCGACGAGCCGGAGCGCTCGCTGGTACGGGAAGCGACCCTGCGCTACTCGCGCGAGATCGCTTTCTCCGCCGCCGAGGTTTACGCGCGCGCGGCCGAAGCCCGCGGCGCCTGGGATGCTCGACTCGAAGCATTGGTCGTCGACTCGATCCTGCGCGACGAGATGGACCCGTCCGTCGCCTCGCGCATTTCCGCGCTGGGGTGGTCCGACGCGGCACCGATCGCCGTGGTCGCCGGTTATGCACCTGTGTCGGACGTGGAGGGTGCACTCGATGTCTTGCGCCGCGCATCGCGCAACCACGACCTGATGATGCTCACCGGAATGCACGGGGACCACCTCGTGGCGCTCGTCGGTCGGGTCACCAGTGACGAGGACGCGTCACGCGCGGCACGACTCCTCGCACCGCACTTCGGACCTGGACCGGTGGTCATTGGTCGACGAGCCTTGGACTTCGACGCGGTGGGCATCAGCATCCGCGCCGCGACGGCAGCG
>RGQW01000119.1 GCA_010029945.1 Actinomycetota bacterium
GAGTCGAGCGCGGGCGTCGCCGCCATCAATGCCGGTTGCGCGATATCTGCGTCGGCTGGGTCGTTCCCAGGTGCCGTGCCGTCACCTGCATCAGAGTCGCCAGATGACCGCGAGCGGCCGATGAGGAAGGCGACCAGGGCGATGACCGCGAGCACGGCGACGCCGATCACGATCAACAAGACCCACGGGAAGCTGCTCGAGCCGTCTTCGGAAACAACGACGGCTTCGAAACTGTCGTTCAATCCTGCCTCGATGCGAAAACTCGTCTCGGATGTTTGATCCACGTTGGTGCCATCGACACTGACGATCGGGCCGGGCATCTCGACGTCGATCTGGTACCCGCCGAAGTCGAAGTCCACCAGGTCGTCGAAGAAACCAGCGTCTTCCTCTTCGGCTGCCTGCTCACCGGAACTGGAGTAGAAGGTGACGGTGTTGTCGTCGCTGGCGTAGATGTTCCAGATGTCGTCCGCCTGGTCGAAGACCTGATTCTCGAACGAGCAGACCATGGCGACCGCGTTCTCCTGCTCTGCGGGCTCGCAATCCAGATCCTCCACGCCCTCCGCGCCGTCCAGCATCCCCTGCTTGAGCTGATCGACCAGGTCGACGCCCGACCCCAAGCCGAGGAGGCCGGAGATCTCGCTGGAGATGGCGATGGTCATCTCGCCGGTGGCTGTGGCGTCCTCGTTGACCGAGAGGTCGGCGTCGACGTCGAGGCAGCCGCTGAGCACGAACGCCGAGGATGCGAGCAGTGCCGGGATGAGGAGTCGCTTCATGATGGCCTTCACGGTCGGAGACAGGTGATTCCACCGTAGACGCTGACGGGGCGCGATGGGGCGTGTTGGTCGGATCGCCGGTGAGTCGGCTGGAGGCAATAATGGGGTCGTGTCCATCGGATTAGGAATGCCCTCCGCTCCGCCCCCCGTGGTGGCGCCTCGTCGAGCCTCGCGTCAGCTCCTGCTGCGCCACGACCGCCACCCGGTGCTGGTTGGCGGCGATGCGCCGGTGTCCGTGCAGTCCATGGCGACGACCGTCACCGCGGACGTGAACTCCACGCTGCAGCAGATCGCGGAATTGACCGCCGCGGGATGTCAGGTGGTGCGGGTGGCGGTGCCCTCACAAGACGATGCAGAGGCGCTCCCGATCATCGCCAAGAAGTCCGGTATCCCGGTCATCGCTGACATCCATTTCCAGCCCAAGTACGTGTTCGCTGCGCTGGACGCCGGTTGCGCAGGAGTGCGCGTCAACCCGGGCAACATCAAGCAGTTCGACGACAAGGTGGGGGAGATCGCGCGCGCGGCCGCCGACTGCGGAACCCCGATCCGGATCGGAGTCAACGCCGGCTCGTTGGACAAGCGTTTGATGGAGAAGTACGGGAAGGCGACGCCGGAAGCGCTCGTGGAGTCGGCGCTATGGGAGTGCTCGCTGTTCGAAGAGCACGATTTCCGTGACATCAAGATTTCCGTCAAGCACCACGACCCGGTGGTCATGATGCAGGCCTACATGCAGCTCGCCGAACAGTGCGACTACCCGCTGCACCTCGGGGTCACCGAGGCCGGGCCGACCTTCCAGGGAACGATCAAGTCCGCCGTCGCCTTTGGTGGACTGCTATCGCGCGGCATCGGCGACACGATTCGGGTGTCGCTGTCCGCACCACCGATCGAAGAGGTCCGCGTCGGCCTGCAGATCCTCGAGTCGTTGAACCTGCGCGAACGCGGACTCGAAATCGTCTCGTGCCCGTCGTGCGGGCGAGCCCAGGTGGATGTGTACACCCTGGCCGAGCAAGTCACCGCTGGCCTCGAGGGCATGGAGGTGCCGCTGCGCGTCGCGGTGATGGGGTGCGTGGTGAACGGGCCGGGTGAGGCACGAGACGCCGACCTGGGCGTTGCCTCCGGCAACGGCAAAGGCCAGATCTTCGTCAAGGGTGAGGTGATCAAGACCGTGCCCGAGTCCCAGATCGTGGAGACGTTGATCGAAGAAGCCATGCGCCTGGCCGAGCAGATGGATGGTGAAAGCGGCCCTGTTGTGGTGGAAACCGTCTAGATTCTTCAGGTGACCACCTTCGCTGACGGGGAGAAGGCGCTCGTCGGTTACGTCCGACAACTCACTTCCGCCGACCTTGGCCCGCTGGAGTCGTTGCTGCGATCTGATCCGGTGTCCAATTGCTTCCTGGATGCCCGGGTGCGGGGAGCCGGGCTCGATCCGTGGCGACTCGGTGGTGACATCTGGGGTTACTTCGACGATGACGCTCTGCATTCGGTGGTGTACGTGGGGGCGAACCTGGTCCCGGTGGGAACCACGCCCGCGTCGCGGGCGGCGCTGGCTGACCGTTTGCGGATGAGCCCGCGCCGCTGCTCGTCTTTCGTGGGTGATCGCGAGGAAGTCCTCGACCTGTGGCGGTTGCTGGAGCCGGCATGGGGCCCGGCTCGGGAAGTGCGCGATGACCAGCGACTGCTGGTGATGGACACCGACGCGACCATCCCGCACGATCCGCACGTGCGGATGGCGACCCTTGCGGACATGGATGTTCTGTTGCCCGCGTGCGTGGACATGTTCACCGAGGAAGTAGGTATTTCACCCGTGCGCGGGGGTGCCGGGAGCGCCTACCGGGAGCGGGTCGCCGAGATCGTTCGCGCGGGACGGTCGTTCGTTCGGATCGTCGATGGCCGGATCGAGTTCAAGGCCGAAATCGGGGCGGCAACGCCGGATGCGTGTCAGGTGCAGGGCGTCTGGGTTGCCCCTGAGTTGCGCGGTCGGGGAATGTCCGTGCCCGCGATGGCGTCGGTTATCCACCTGGCTCGCTCGGCCATCGCGCCCACGGTGTCGTTGTATGTGAATGCTTTCAACACACCCGCGATGCGCAGCTACGCATCCGTCGGGTTTCGCCCCTACGGGCACTTCGCCACCGTGCTGTTCTGACAACTATCCTCGGGCGAAGTCTTCGGGAAGGACGCGCACGTGATCTTGCGTATGTCGACGCTGCTGCTCCGCACGCTGCGCGATGACCCGGCTGATGCTGAAGTGCCCAGCCACCGATTGCTGGTGCGGGCCGGTTACGTCCGACGTGTCGCCCCCGGGGTGTTCTCCTGGCTGCCGTTGGGTTATCTCACGTTCCGCAATGTCGAGCGGATCGTCCGGGAGGAAATGGACGGCGCGGGCTTTCAGGAAGTGCATTTCCCCGCCCTGATTCCCAAGGAGCCGTACGAGGCGACCGGCCGGTGGACCGAGTACGGGGACAACCTGTTCCGCTTGCAGGACCGCCGCGGATCGGACTACCTGCTCGGGCCCACGCACGAGGAACTGTTCACCCAGATGGTCAAGGGGGAGTACTCCTCCTATAAGGACCTTCCGCTGGTGATCTACCAAATTCAGACCAAGTACCGCGATGAAGCCCGCCCGCGCGCGGGGATTCTGCGTGGCCGTGAGTTCGTGATGAAGGACTCGTACTCGTTCGACGTCGACGATGCCGGCCTCGAACACTCCTATGGCAGGCACCGCGACGCCTACATCTCCACCTTCGACCGACTCGGCTTGACGTACGTGATCGTCTCGGCGATGTCCGGTGCGATGGGCGGCTCCGCGAGCGAGGAGTTCCTCGCGCCGACACCGGTCGGTGAGGACACGTTCGTGCGCTGCCCGGAGTGCGGATTCGCGGCGAACGTGGAAGCCATCTCGGTCCCGGTAGCGGTGGAGCAGCCGGTGACCGCCGGCGCCGCGCACGTGGAGAACACTCCCGATACGCCGACTATCGACACCCTTGTCGAGGTGTCCAACTCCCGCCCCGAGCTCGCGCGCAGCGACGGCGATGCCTGGCTCGCCTCGGACACACTGAAAAACGTCATCGTGATGCGGGTGGACGCCGACGGCAGTGAGCGACCGCTGGCGATCGGCGTGCCCGGAGACCGCGAGGTCGACGAGCGCCGACTCGAAGCGGCGGTCTACCCGGCGGAGATCCGCGCGTTCGAAGAGGACGACTTCGCGGCGAACCCCGCGCTGGTCAAGGGCTACATCGGCCCCGGCGCCCTCGGCACGGCAGGGACCTCGGGAGTGGAGTACTTGCTCGATCCACGTATCGCTCGGGGATCGGCGTGGATCACCGGCGCCAACGAGCCCGGTCGTCACGTCTACGACCTGGTGCACGGTCGAGACTTCGAGGCGGACGGCACTATCGACGTTGCGGAGGTGCGCGCCGGCGACGCGTGCCCGCAGTGCCAGAGCCCGGTCGAGATCGCGCGCGGCATCGAGATCGGTCACATCTTCCAGTTGGGCCGCAAGTACGCCGACGCCCTCGGCCTGCAGGTGCAAGACGAGTCAGGGAACCTCGTCACGGTGACGATGGGCTCCTACGGCATCGGGGTGTCACGAGCCGTGGCTGCGATCGCCGAGCAGCACCACGACGACAAGGGCCTGATCTGGCCCCGCGAGGTGGCCCCCGCGGACCTGCACGTGATCGCCACCGGCAAGGACGACGCCGTCTTCGATTTCGCCGACGAACTCGCCTCGAACCTGGCTGGCCGCGATATTCGCGTGCTCTTCGATGACCGCCGTGGGGTGTCTCCGGGCGTGAAGTTCAACGACTCGGAGTTGATCGGCGTGCCGACCATCGTCGTGGTGGGTCGCGGGTTGGCCGACGGGGTGGTCGAAGTGAAGGATCGCGCGAGTGGTGAGCGCGAGGACGTCGACTCCGCGGTGATCGTCGACCATCTGGTGTCCCTCGTTCGGTCGTAGGTCGTGGTCGATCTCGACATCCTGATCTGGCTGGCCCTCGCCGCGCTGGTCGCCGGATGGGTCGACGCCGTCGCCGGCGGCGGCGGGTTGCTGCAGGTGCCGGCCCTGCTGCTCGGGCTACCGGGCCCCGGCGTTCAAGCGCTCGGGACCAACAAAGTGGCCAGCGTGTTCGGAACGGCCGCGGCGACCGGCACCTACCTGCGCAAGGTCCGCCCGGACATGCGCGCCGCACTCCCGATGACGGTTCTGGCGTTTATTGGCTCGCTGATCGGGGCGGCGACCGCCTCAAGCCTTCCGGAGGATGTTTTCCGGCCGGTCATCATCGCGCTGCTGGTGGCGGCGTGGATCTGGGTGGCGGTCAGCCCGGCTATGGGTTCGCAAGACCGCTTGCGTTTCGCCGGTCGACGCCATGCGGTCATCGCGGCGGCCGCCGGTGCACTCATCGGCTTCTACGAC
>RGQW01000120.1 GCA_010029945.1 Actinomycetota bacterium
GAGGGAGTACGTGATGGTCGAAGCAGCAACCACGTTCATGTTTCAGTCGATGGACCCCGGAATTCTGGGCGTCGTCGTGCTGGTGGGGATCCCGGTGGTTGCGATCACGCTCTTCGGTATCGCGGCGCAGTTCCCGATGGCGCGCCGCAGCACAACTGCCGATGCACCGTATGGCGCACCGGCAGTTGAACAGCGCTGATTTCAATTCACGCCGGTAGTAACCGGCGCAAAAAAACCAGCTCCTAGATGCCGAGGGCTTTGGCCTTGGCCGCCGCGAATTCCTCGTCGCTGAGAACCCCTTTGGCGTGCAGGTCAGCGAGTTCCTCGAGCTTCGCCGAGGTGTCGTCGGCTGGCGCCGCGGGAGCAGCGGCAGGCGCGGGTGCGGCCGCCGGCTGACTGGGTGTGTTGCGGTTATGCGCGCGGGTGGCCGCCCCGGACACTGCGGCGGCGGTTGCGGCCTTTCGAACGATTCCCATGATCTTCCTCCTCGTGTGGTTCTTCTTTTACATCCATGCCAGCCAGAGCCAGCAGGAAATCGCGGCCGTGACGAGGGTCGCCAGCACCGCTGGCGTTCCCAGTCGCACGTAGTCCTTGAAACTGTAACCCCCGGGTCCCATCACCAGCAAGAAGCTCTGGTTGGAGAAGGGGTTGATGAACGACAGGCACGCGGCCACCGCGAGCAACGCAAGCAGCGGCTCGGGAGCCACCGAAAGGCTTGCGCTGACGGCCAGGATGATCGGCACCAGCATGCTGACGGCCGCTGCGGTGGTGACCACTGCCGCGAGGACCACGGCCACCACCGCCACCAGAACGACGAGGATCGCGACCGAGTCTCCGGACGTTCGGGTGACCCAGTCGGCGATCGCGTCAGTCAGCCCGCTGCTGGTAGCGATGGCCCCCAGCCCCACCGCTCCTGCGAGCACGCCGAGAAGGTTCCAGTTCAATGCACGAAATGCGGCCCGCGGCGTGATGACGCGAAACAGCAGCATCGCCAAGGCCCCAGCCGATGCGACCCACTCGGTGGGGAAGATGCCCAGCATCAACACGACCACCACGACGCCGAGAATCGCGACACCCTTGGCCGTCTTGGCGACCTGGGGGGCACGGTTCCCCACATCGGCCACCATCGCGACACCGTCGACGCTTTCCACCACGGACTGTGAGTCGGCCGTGACGTAGAGCAACTCCCCGGCTTGTGCTGGTGTTTCGCTCAACGCGTCCGTGGCGTTGCGGGCGCTAATGACGTCCATGTCGTCACGGGCGTTCAACTCGCCCAGGTTTCCGGTCGCCTCTGCTCCAAGGGTGACCTCGTAGAGCCGTTGCTCCTTTTGGCCGAATCGGGGATTGCTCCACAGTTCGCCCACGCCGTCGGCGTTGGCTTGGAAGACAACCACGTCTCCGGCTTCTAGGCGTTCGTCGATCGCGATCTCTTCGGTTGCGCGCATGACCGTGACGGCCGTGAAGTCCCTGGTTGATGCGAGTCCTTGGCTAGCGAGCGTCTTGTTCACCAGAAGGGCTCGCGGCGCGATGGGCATTTCCACGCGCCACTGCAGCGCGCGCACTTCGATGGGTGGGCCTTCGGGGATCAACCGGCGCACCACCAAGATCACCAGAACGATCCCGACGACGAAGGTCGGGATCGCGACCGGGGTGAAGGCGAAGAAGTTCAGCTCCACTCCCCCGAGGTCGGCCAGCGACGCAATCAGGAGATTGGAGCTCGTGCCGATGATCGTGATCGTGCCGCCGAGAGCCGCGGCGAACGCGATCGGCATGAGGACACGTCGGGCGGGAATGCCCCTGGTTTGCTCGAGTTCTTGAGCGGCGGGAATCGTCATGGCGATGATCGGGGTGTTGTTCATCAGCGATGACGCAAAGCCAACGGGGAACAGCAGTCGGATCAGCGACTGTTGAAGGTTGGACGCGCTTCCCAGGATCTTGCGAGTCGCCCGAGAAACGATCCCGGTGTGCACAACGCCTGCTGCGACGACGAGCATCGCGGCCACGGTGACCACACCCGTGCTGGACAGGCCGCTGAGCAACTCACTGCTCGGAGCAACGCCCAGCAAGCCCGCCAGGGTGAGCGTCGCCGCGAAGGCGAGAACCGGCGGCACACGCCCGGAGGCCAGGGCAATCAGGCAGCCGAGGATCAGCAGGCTGGCGACAAGCACAGGTAAAGGGCCCTACGGTCGACGGTCGATTAGTCGAGGGCTTCGGACGCCGGAATGCGCGCGTTGAACAGCAACACTCCACCGGCTCCGGCGAGCGCCGACACGAGGTTCTTCGCCCACAGGTGTTCGAAGACGAGCACCGCAGCGGAGTTGCCGGGCTCGAGCATGTCCGCGACATCTTGGAAATCGTCGTTGTCGACGTAATCGCCGTCAGGAACCACGGTCAGTTCTGCCCATCCGCCTTCTTCCATGTCGGCGGCCTCGAGGGTGACGACATCGCCGTCGACGGTCTTGCCGACGAACTCCAAGTCCAGAATCGCTATTTGACCGCTATCGACCAGATTCGCGAGTTCGGGGAGGATCTCGCCGCTGAACTGATTCCCGGGAAAGCCCAGAACTAATACCTCGATGGGGCCGGTTGACATGTGTGCTCCTCTGTTTTCGGTGATGTGACTACTGACATTCGCTTGCTTGACCGAACGCATCGTCCAGGTCGTCTTTGCGCTGACCGAGGAGATCACCGAGGCCGGCGAGTAACTCCCGGGTGAGTGCCAACGTGGTTCCTCCTGTGATCGCAGCTTGGGCTGCTTCGAGCCCCTTGTCGACGTTGGAATCAGCCGCCATCGCTGCCTCGATATGCACCACGGTTTCGTCCTTGGCGGCGATGATCGCGGTGATGTCCGTACCGAAGTTGACAACGTTCGAGGCACTGTCCTTGTAATCGATAGGGGCTTGGCCAACGGTGAAGGCGAGTTCCTCGACGGCGCCGTTGACGTCGGCCATCTGGGCTTGCAATTGGGTGATGTACTGGTCGAAGACTTGATCATCGGCGGTTGGCTCGTAGGAGAGGTCGTCTCCGACGGCATCGACGGTGGCCATCAGGTCATCGAACGCCGTGCATACGCTTCCGGCCCAGATAACTTCTTCCGGGATGGTGGGCTCCGGCTCGGGTTCGGCCACTTCTTCTTCGCTGCTGCACGCGGCCAGGCTCAGGCTGAGGGCGACAGCAGCGACCAGGGCACCCACGGGCGCCAAGCGGCGTAGAACCTCCACGAAGCGACTCCTTGTGACAGATGGGCGTGGGGTGGGACCCCCACAACTAAGCACATCACCCTTAGGGCGCGCACGGGAAGAAACAAATGGGCCCTGTTTGTCTCATGTCCTTGGGTTTGACCGAACTAGCCCGCACAATAAACACATGTCAAAAAGCCATTGGGGCCGTCGAACGGTCGCCGCCGTCGCAGCGGGATTCTTGATTTTCGGCGTCGCCGCGTGTTCAAGCGACGGAGATTCGACCACTGCCGAGGTGTCCGAAATGTCCAAAGACGAGCTCTTGGAGTTCCTCGTGTCCGAGGGCACGACCCAGGAAGAGGCGGTGCGCATCATCGAGGACTTGGGGTACGAGTGGCGGGTGGCCTCCATCGACGGGGTCCCGCAGCCGACCACGAGGGACTACCGAGAAGACCGCGTCACGATGGATATCGACGACGGCGTCGTCGTCGGCGCGCGCTGGGAATAGCCGGCCCACGCTGCCCGCTCCATCGACCCGCGAGCGCTGTCGACTCACCAGCACTATCTACCTGCCAGCGCTATCCACGCTTCCCCTTTATCCCCCACGTCTCACCGTCAGGTGAGACCGGCGAGACCACCCAGGAGCAGTTTCACGCCGAAGATCACCAGCACCACGATGGTGATGGCATCACTGTTGGACTTCATCCACTCGCCGAGGTTGGCGAGTAGTTCATCGGCTTTGGAGCGCATCAAAACGTAGATGCCCATGGGCACGAGCACGGTCACACTCGCGACAACGACGTAGGCGATACCGGTGATCCACAGTTCACTCGATGAAAGGTCAGCCGCTCCCAAGGTCGCGGCGGCTCCCAGAGTCAGCATCAGGTTCTTCGGGTTGATGCCGCCGAGGAGGAACCCCAAGACCGCGGCCTTGCCGGGTGCACTGTCCTGGAGACCGGACATCCACTTCGGCGGCGTGGGCTCCTGGCCGCTGGGCACACGTTGACGCCACTTGCGGACCGCAGCGATGAGTAGCAGAGCACCGAGAAGGGTCCTCAACCATTGCGTCCACCGTGCCGGATCATCCGAAACGGCCAGGCCGAACGCGACCCCCACAGCGCACACGACACCGACACCGAGGACCCACCCCAGGGTGAAGGAGAGCCCTGACGGCAGCGCCCTACTGCCCTGCAAGATGAGAACAAGAGCAATGACGGCGACCGCACTCGCGGCGACACCGATGGCGAACGGCAGAGTTTCGCTCAACGTGGATAACAACGGTCCCTCTTCCTGAGCCGGCGAGACTCTTTCTTGGCGCTTGTCTCCCCACATCATTCACACACGAGGGCCGTGTGGCCGGCACATTGATCGAGATGGGACAAATTGGTAGCCTCTGTTCCACCAAACCTTGGGGAATCCACCGTGAAAGTCCTTCTCGCGCTCGAGAGGCTCCTAGAGTCCTATCCCATCGAGCAGATCACCTCCGGCCGGCTCGCTCGGGAAGCAGGTATTTCGCGTTCTACCTTCTACCGCCAGTACGCCAGCGTGGATGACGTCCTGGTCCAACTGTTCGAACACGTCATCACCGAGATGACCGTCGCCAGCGACGGCTGGATCTCGGGCACGAACATCCACTTGGAGCCGCAACTGCGGGGCCTTCATCAGGTCTATCTCAACCACGGACCATTGCTGCGGGCCGTTGCCGATGCTGAAGTTGGCGAGCTCAAGGCGACATCCGAGGCCTACACGTCCATGATGGCCATGTGGGATGAGGCCGTGACGGTGAGGATCACCGAGTCCTACCCCTGGGTGAAGCAGCCGGCACTTGTCGCCCATGCGTTGAACGCAGCCGATGAGCGGCTGATGTATTACGACTACGGCAAAGGACCCGACTCGATCTCCGAGGAGCTCTTCGAGGACACGTTCCAGGTCATGTATCGAATGTGGTGCAGCGCCCTCGGCATTCAGCCAGGTTCAGAA
>RGQW01000013.1 GCA_010029945.1 Actinomycetota bacterium
CCCCTGCCGGCGCAACTCCCGTCATCGTCTGCCCGATAGCCAAAATATAAATACTCGTCCCAACTCATACTCACCGAGTCAACATCCGCCATTGAGTCTGCTGAGATCGTGATCTCCATACCTGGATATACACCCGCGGGCGAAGGGTAATTAAGGTCGTAGTCGTACTCCCCACCAGGAATTTCCGCGATTCCGCGCAGGCTTATTTCTTGGGGCATTTCCCCTACCGCGTGCGCCGCCGGCGCCACCATCAACGTTGCTGCAGCAACGGCAGTACCAACGACGATCCCCACGACTGATTTCATGACTACTCCTTTGAACTTTCCTCTCGCGAGAGTAACTGTGTTTCAAGAAAGGTCCGAGAAGATCGCTACTTTGGGGCCCTAGACCCCCATGGGCGTCCCGTTCACATTGCCCCGAGTCAAAGGCCCAGGCCTACCGATTGCGTACCTAGTTGATCGTCCCCAGATCTATCTCCATTGCACCCGTGTACTGGTTGAAGGTGATTGTCGTCTGGTCGTCCGGTTCACCGATCTGCCCCACAGCGGGTTTGCGAATCTTGGCGGGTTTGGGGTTGATCCGAACCTTGGAGGAGACGTAGTTCTCTTCTTGACCTTCAAGGCCGGTCGCTTTCAGCACAGCGCGCCATGAGTTCTTTCGATTGGTAACCCTCAGTGACGCCTTCTGGTCGTCCGCGGAATTGTCGAGTTGATAGACCTTCCCGGTGATCCGAGCTGTCACTGTTCCTGGAGCGGGATCCTTGGGCTTGTTGACCCCGGGGAGTTGCTTGCCGACGATCGTGACGGCATCAGGTGCGAGGCGGTGCCACTGACGATCATCGGCAGTGGTGGTCCAGCAGGTCGTGGCATCGATGCATCGAACCGACCGCTTGGTGTCGACAAAAGGCGGCAGGAATGTCGCCTTCATGCTGCCGTCAGGATTGATCGTCATGGTGTTCGTCGACCGAACACCGAGGGGCCCGCGCAGACGAAATATCGTCGTCACGCTCCGGCCTTCAGCTCGGGCCTGCCACTGCTCGGCGGCAACGCCCATACGCTCATAGAAGGTGTCCACCGATACCGACTTTGCGTGGGAGGGTGCAGCACTTACCCCCGCCGTAACTACGAGAGCCAGTATCGAACTTGACGCCATCATCCGGGTCAAACGCATGGAGCCTCCTGGTGAGCAAGATCGGATCCCGGAACACAGTACGCGCATCAGTCAGGGAGTCACAGGGCAGTGGTGCTGGGGCCGGTCGGGCTCGCACCGACGACTGCCAGGGAACAAGTCTTTCAGGACGCAGGTGCACTCACACTCCCAGGAATGGATTGTTTTCCTTGAGGAATCACTGGTCCACAGGACCGGAGTGGACGCGTGAGCGTAGGTCCACGTCCCCGCAAAACGTGGTCCCCGTTCGCAAAAGCATTTGCCAAAAGGGTGGAGCGGGCGTCGGGCAATCCTTGTTTCTGATCCGCAGCAATTCGCTTCGGCTTTCCCACGCATCGTGGCCCCCTCCACTTCAGGAGGGGGCCACGATGCGTGTGCTCAAGGATTACGGAGCGAAAGGAAGCATTACGGCGTCGACGCCGTGCGCCACCTGCATGTTGCCCTTGTTGATGTCAACGGCAGACAGGATGACCTTCGCGTTCTTGAAGTCCGGTGCGTAGTCACGCAGACGGATCGACGGATCGTCCGAGACGAGAACCTTGGTGTTCTTGCCCTCGAGAGCGGTCGCGAGAACCGCACCGTCAGACTCCAGCGCAATGTCAGAGGTAATCGTCGCGCCGGGGATCACGTGGTAGAGCAGCACGGTCTCAACCGTGTCGATTCCCAGACCAGCAACCGCGTCGAAGGCATCCGACTCGCTCTTAATCTTGTGACCGGCAAGAGCGGACGCAAGGTTCTTGAACGCCTTGTCGGTGGGGGCGAACACCGTGAGTGCGGTGTCGCCGTCTGCCAGCAGCGCTACGGGGGAATCGGGCTTGGCAGCGAGAACAGCTTCCGCAGCCTTGGTCAAGATGTCGAAGTCTTTGCTGGAGTTATCGAACTCGGCATTGCCGACATCGAGAATGCTCGCGAGACTTGTGTTGCCATCCATGGCTTGAACGGCCGGTGCTGAAACAGCAGCTCCGACAGCGAAGATAGCGGCGCTTGCCGCAGCTCCGAGAACCTTCGTGGTCTTCTTCATTACTACTCCTACGTCTTTAGTGCGCGCACTGGGCCGTCGCGCATCGGTATAACAGGAGTTCGTCAGCACTCACGAGTTTGGATGCACACATTGCAAAAAAGTTTTTCGAAAGATCATGTTCATCGGGATTGTGCGCAGATTCCTACACGTGCTACCCATTGCAATCACGTCAATGCTCGACGGCGCTTCTACAACGTTCGCACGGGCTCAACTTTGTTGTATCGGACCGTTCACAAGATCTGTGACCCATTCATGTCAACATTCGTCTTTTCACTCGGTGATCACGCATTAACGGCCCGGAGGGGATCGCGAGATTCCTATGAATGGAACATTTGCCATGAGTTTGTCTCACTTGGCCTAAACCGTGTTTAGCCGCGCGAGAGACCGGGTATACCAAGCATGTCCGAGACGGTCAGGTGAGAATCCGGACCGACCTGGAAGGCAAGACAACTTCACAGTTTCCTCCTCCCTCCATGGGCGGCCCCCGGGAATCCTCCTACCGGGGGCTGTCTGCTGTGAAGGGTCTTGATCACCCACCTAGTGCCGTTTCGCCCGTGCAGGGCTTAGGAGGCAGACGCCGAAAGGACATCCGTGAAGGTCAGGTCCTTACTCGGCATCAACGATGGGACGTCGAGAACGTCTCCTTCGAACCAGTCCTGATCCGAGGCAACGGTGGGGTACTGATCCAACGTTGCGTAGAACTCCTCCGGGCTCATGGAGAAGGTCTCAGCAAATGCAATCTTCCAGTCCGGTTCGGTCAGCTTCGCTGCCTGGAAATCCTTCAGGATCACTTCAAACGCTCGGGCCTCGCTTAGCCCCTGCTCCTCCTGCAGCTCTCGCGCGAGCGCAAGGGCCATGAATGTAGAGAAGTTGTAGTTGATGTCCCAGTCTGCGTCGACGTAGTCCTCGAAGTCCGCGGGCTGACTCAATCCTGTTGCCACCAACGGAAACAAATCGTTATCGAATTCACTTTGTCCGTATTCCTGCTGCAGGTAGAGCTCCTCAGCGATCTTGGCGCCGCCCTCCCACAACCACACCGGCTTGGCATTGTCTCGCGTGAGGCCCAACTGGAAGACGTGCCAGTACTCGTGCACGATGACGGAATACCGATGCAAGTAGTCGTAGGTGAATTCATCCTCAGGGATCTCCAGAACCATCCAGGTTTCCGATCCATCACCGGAGATACTCGCCCCACGCATGTCCGGTCTCTCGGGGAACGGATTCTCAACAGCGCCATTCCACGCGTAGATGTTCATCGGTGAGGACATTCCTGGCACGTCATGCACGCACGCCGGGATCGGGGCCCATTCGCTCAGGTTCCCCATGATGGTCGTGAATTCGTCTACCCACTCGTCGGGGAGGCTGCCATCGAGATTGTAAGTAAAGGAGAAGCCGCCTTCAGCGTACGGAGTGGACGTATCGCACTGATCGTCCGAGTCAACGTCTTGCTGGTCCGATCCGATGTCTTGCTCGTCCGAGCCGCTGGAGGACCCAACATTTTGGTCGTCAATGGCGCCATTCGACCCGGTACCGCAGGCGCTCACCATGACGATGAGCACACCCCCCAGAAGGCCGCCCGCGCGCCTCATTGCCGGATGAGTGTTCCCCATCGCTCAACGCTATCTCAGGTTTCGAAGACTCACCTTCATCACGACAAGTCGCTCGTTGAATCCTCTCGCGGCTTGCTATGGTCGAGTCGACCATCGGTCGCGTCCTCGTGCACTCGCCAAATGACGGGATCGAGGCGTGGGTTGGTGAGGAAATACATGAGATCCGATATTCCCTTGCGCAGCTGCTCCGGCGTGTAGTGATCAAGAGTGCTCACGCGGCATCGGGCCACGACTGGTCACGCACGGGGTGCTCGAGCATGGGGTGGCTTGGCGTGTGCCACTCGACAACATCGAGGACCGTCATCTCACCCAGGGCGTCTTCCAAGACAGCGACGGCCGCTTGATGTTCTACCGGAATGGATTCACGAATCGTCCGGCTCACGCGGCTTCCAGCCACTCGTCGTCTCCGCTGGTGCGTTGGCTGACGAAACGGTGAAATTCTTCGTTGCTGATGCTCGCGGCCAGCGTGCGATACGCGCGCTCTACCGCGGCCTCATCCACGATCTGCGTGGTCATCGGGTTCCTCCACTCGTTGTGTTGTTTCGACACAGGAGGTATGCCCAGCAGGATGACCTTCTAAACAGAAATCTTCCCGATGAATTTCTATGGTCCGATTTGCCCCAAATCGGACATTCGGCGCCCGTCGCCTAGCCGTTGATCTCTTTTCGCCGCGACAGCGTCGCCGGGCTAATCGCGGGGCGAAACAGTCATCTCACCCAGGACGGACCAGTCGTCTTGCTCCAGAGTGGTGTTGATGACCGACGGCGTATGGGCAAGGAAATCGGGGAGGGTCTGCGTCGCTGTGATGAAATGCGCGGATTGCACGTGGGCGACAGCGGCATCGTGGTCACGGAACGCCTCAACGACGAAATACTCGTGTTCGTTTCGACAATTTCTCGCCCACTCGAACCATAGGCACCCCTCTTCAGCGCGAGTTGCCTCCGTGAAGTCCCGAGAGATGTCAATCCAGTCGTCCGCGTGCTGCGGCAGCACGGTGAATTTAGCCGTTATGAAGATCACCGCGCGATCCCTTCTGTCCGTGGTCGGCACCGGGCCTATGGCGCCACGACGCGTTTCCTACTCCCCGGGCGCCCGATACCCAGGCATGTTCGGACGAATCTGATCGATCTCTTCGGCCGAAAAGATCTGTCGCGTCGAGGTCACTGTTGCCGCTCCGGTCGACTCGACCGCCATCCACAACGCCGCCAGGTTGTCGCCATTGGGAACGCCGTGTAGGCACCGGTAATCAAATACGTCGACATCGTCACTCTCCTCACGCGCAGCCAACAAGTCCGTCGCAGCCGAGGCTAATCGCGCTTGTCCCTCGTCGCAGGCGATTCAGCCAATTGGTGACGATCCGCTGGGCTGAACCCCCGAGTCGTCACTGCTCCCAGAACATGGCCTCTTCACGCCATGGAGACCGCGTAACCCAACTACCCTGGCGTTCCATGCGCTCGGAAGCTCTGAAGCAGCGAAGCGCCCGGCGCATGCTGTTCGCCCAAATCAATCAGGGCGCCGCCGGTTGGATGCAGACCACCGCTGGCTCGTGGTACGTGCTCACCGAAGCCGGCTCCACAACAACGCTGTCCTTCTTCGTGATCGCCTCCATGACTCCGTCACTTCTTCTGAACCCCGTTGGCGGACGTCTGATGCAAAGTTATTCACCGGTAGCCATGGTCAAAGTGCTGGCGCCCCTCGCTGCGCTCGCTCCCCTGCTCATCGCCGGGCTCTACGCGACGGGCACGCTGTCGATTCCACTCCTGTTCGTGCTCACCGTTATTGGAGCGTCCTTTCGCGCTCTGCAGGCGCCAACGTTCGCGAAGATCCTGCCTCTCACCGTGCCCGAGAGCCAGCGCGCTGCCGTCCTGGGCTACTCCGCGATCGCGTTCAACGTGTCACGCAGCGTGGGACCCGTCATCGCTGGTATCGCCGGCACGGGCCTTGCCTACCTGTTATCCGGCATTGGCTTCCTCATCGTGGCCACCATCATGTTTGTCACACCGCTCGACTCCGCACAGTCAACTCCCGCGACGACTAGGCCAGGCGCCTCCCACGGAGCCGCTGCCAAAGGATCTTCTTTCCGCCGCGCCGTGCGATTGATGTGGAGCATCACGGCCGTTCGCATTGTGTTCTTGTGCGTCGTCGTCTTCTATCTGGTGTCAGGGTCGATCCATCAGCTTCTCGCGGCCGTCGCCAAAGACACCAGCACCACGTCTCTCGCTCTTGGCGCCCTCTACGCATGTGCGGCGATCGGCGCCATACTCACGAATCGACCCGTGCTGCGCTACCTCGGAAACAACGGCAACCGCACGCGCCTGCTGTCGATCGTCATCGTCGCAGCAGCCCTGACGGTGGTTGCGTTCGGCTTCAGTTCCGGCCTGGTCTTCGACATGGTCTTGATGGTAATTCTCGGGGCCCTGGGTGAAGCCATGTATCTGGTCGTGCAGCGCTCGATCCTCTTGGAACTCGACGAGGCCGACTCCGGCGCCATCTTCGGCCTGTTCCTGGCCATCCTCACGGGGGCGAGCATCCTCGGCTCGATCGGACTCGGGTTGCTGATGGATGCGGTGGGTGTTCGGTCCGGGCTCGTAATGCTCGGGGTGGTGACGCTCGTCATCGCGGTGCCCTTGATCCTGCTGGTCGCACGGGCGTCGTCGAAACAGCAGGGATTCACCGACGACTGACACAACTTCACAGCCTCGAGTGGGCACGCGATCGCGTGCCCTAGGTTCCTGCCATGAGCAAGCGGAAATTCTTCATCGACACCGACACCGCGACCGACGATGCCGTCGCTCTCGTGATGGCTCTCCAGCACCCGGATGTTGATGTTCTCGGAATATCTACGGTGGCGGGCAATTGCACCATCGAGCAGGCCACGCAGAACGCTCTCTACACACGTGATCTCGTCGGGTCGACGGTCCCGGTTCACGTGGGCGCCAACGGCCCGCTGATGCGGCCTTTACAAACCGCCCATCACGTGCACGGCAAGGACGGCATGGGAGATATCGGCCTCCCGCTCCACAGCCGGAAGCCCGCCTCCCACCGAGGCGTCCAAGCGATGATCGACGCGATCATGAACTCTCCCGGTGACGTCGAACTCGTCACGCTGGGGCCTTTGACCAACCTGGCACTGGCGTTGCGACTCGAACCAGCGATCGTCGGTGCCCTCAAGCGCGTCGTGACCATGGGGGGTACGGCCGTGCTTCCTGGAAACATCACTCCGCTCGCAGAATTCAACTTCTGGGTAGACCCCGAGGCCGCTGCGATCGTTACCAACTCCGGCCTGCACTTCGAGATGGCCGGATGGGATATCTCCACCGCACACGCGGTCATCCACGACGAACTCGCAGCGGAGTTGCGAAGCCTCGGCACCTTGGGGCAGTTCGCTGTCGACATCCAAGGAGTGTTGCGGGAATTCTGTCGAACCGAGACTGTTCTCGATGGTTTCGATCTCCCCGATCCGCTCGCCATGGCGATCGCACTCGACCCGTCAATCGTGACGCGCGAAGCACAGCATTTTGTCGACGTCATCCCCGGCGATAGTGCTGCGCGCGGTCAGACAATCGTGGATGAACGCGGTGCCAGCGGTAAGGACGTCAACTGTCGGGTCATTTACGAGGCGGATCGTGACCGCTTTCTCCACATGCTGCACCAGGCGCTGCGAGACGCAGGTCCGGGGAACTGACGCACCGCGTACGGTGGAGACGTGAACGTTTTTCGATCCCGACCCTTCATGGTGGTCGTCATTGTCTGCGTGATCGTCGGCTTTGTCGGCGCGGGCGCAGCCGCCCTGATCCCACGCGGAGGAGGATCCGGGAGCGCCGATGTGACGTCCCTGTGGCAGTCCCAGCCTGAGGATGTGAGGTCGGAAGTCTGCTCAGCTTTTCGTGCCAACCCTCAGGGCTATCTCGCACTGATGGAACAAACATGGCTCGCCGACGGAACCCTGGATCAGGACAGTTTCGAGACTCTCGTGGATGAGATCGCCACCGACTGCCGAGTCAACTACTAGAACGCACATGCCCGTCGAAGAGATCTTTGATTCCCGTGATGATCGCCTCGCGGGGTATCGAGATCTCACCGATGTCGCGCTGCGGGTCGCGTTCGAGCCAGCGAACGGCGTCTACATAGCCGAGAGCGCATCGGTTATCGAGCGGGCACTGGACGCCGGACACGAACCGTTTTCCATCCTCATGGAGGACAAGTGGCTACCGAAGATGACGCCCCTGATCACGCGCTTCCCCGATGTGCCCGTCTACGTTGCAAGCACCGAACTCTTGCAGGACATCACCGGCTTCCACGTGCACCGAGGTGCACTGGCTTTGATGAAACGTCCCGCACCGATAGCGATCGAATCAGTGATCACCGATGCTCGACGCCTGCTCATCCTCGAGGACATCGTCGATCACACCAATGTCGGGGCGATCATTCGCTGCGCCGCCGGACTGGGCTTCGACGGCTTTCTGGTCACACCTCGCTGCGCCGATCCGCTCTATCGACGCAGCGTTCGGGTGTCGATGGGAACGGTTTTCGACCTTCCCTGGACACAGATCAATCCCTGGCCGGACTCGCTGGCACACCTGCGCGACAACGGGTTCGTCGTGGTCGGGGTGACTCCGCACGGACACAACGCAGTCGATCTCGACGCCTTCGATGCGCCCGATCGTGTCGCACTGGTTCTGGGCACCGAGGGCGATGGGCTGACCACAGCCGCGCTCGACGCGTGCGAGGAGTCAGTCCGAATTCCGATGCACAACGGTGTCGATTCGCTCAATGTCGCCGCCGCGGCGGCGATCGTATGCTGGGCACTTCGACCTGGATAGTCGACCCGGATAGTCGACCCGAATGTCACGAGATGACCGGTCAGCCGAACAACAGGACACCACCGACGCGAAAGAACCCCGCTGATGCGAGTTGCTACCGGCCCTTCGGGATCGAGATCGGTGCTACCGGCTGGAAGGTGATCTTGGTCGTGTTGGAGGGTCGATTCTGAGCATCGAATTCCAGCAACGTGGCGTTCAATCCGTTCGCGGCGATTCGCACCACGGTTCTGCTCGGCTCGCCCTCCGACGGGGCTGGATGCGATGCGGACACCTCCATGGTGCCGTTCTCCAACACCTGCGTCGTCACACCCGGAGCCCCTTCCGTCCACGGTGACCACGGGTTGAATCCGATCCGACTTTCCACCCCGGAGATCGGGTGAGGATTGCTCGCGGTGCGGGTTTTCGTCCATCGCTTCAAGGGAGGATCGCGAAAGTACTGGCGTTGACCAGCGGTGATGATTTCCGAGATCTTCTTCATTCCCATGTTTCTGTTGCCCCGGCCGATCACTTGAGCGAAGTCGTCGCAATCGGCGATCCCGGCACTATCAATGCGGCACTTGGATCGAGTTTTTGGCCGCTTGCCGTTACGCACATACGTCAAGGGCGCACTCGAAGCCCACGCAGACCACGCGCCAACGGCACTTTGCGGGTCCTGACTGAAGGTCGCAAGAGCGGCGGTTACATCAGCCGGGACGGGAAGGCCCTCCGCCTGAGCAGGGGCGACGAGTACGAGCGACGAGGAGAACACGGCCGCCGCCAGGACGCCGCAGAGGCTTTGGACCTTGACCACGACATGAAGGTAACCAACGACGTCAACTCCAAGCAAATGCGATTTCCACCGCCGTGACTTCGCGCGCGCGATAGCGTCGACTTGTGACGTTGTTCGGGAATATCGACGCAGGCGTACTCCGCTCGATGCTGCGTCAACTGCCCAGTGCGATCCGACAGAAACCGTGCGACTTGGGAGACATCGAGTGTCGGCGAGAACTGTCGGATTCACTCAATGCCGGCCTCACCGAGCGTTTCGGCAAGGCAAGCGACGTCACGCTCAGAGACCACTTCATTTCTCGACCCGACGGTTCCGAGCTCCGGGTTCGCGTTTACCGGAAGATCGGCAGCACTGCCCGCGGGGCGCTGCTATACGTGCACGGCGGAGGGATGATTGTCAGTTGCATCGAGGACTACGACGCCCGTTGCATGCACTACTGCACCAACACGGGACTTCCCGTGGTGTCTGTGGACTACCCGCTCGCACCGGAGTCTACCTACCCCGCGCAAATCGACGATGCGCTCACAGCGCTGTCATGGATGCACGCCTCATCAACAGAGTTCGGCTGGGATCGCGACCGGATCGGCATCTGTGGCGACAGCGCTGGTGGTGGGCTCGCCGCAGGTGCCGTCTTGAAGAACAGGGACACCGCCGGGCCCCCGTTGGCCTGCCAGATGCTCGTCTACCCCATGCTCGATGACCGCAACACGATTCCGGACCCTCGGTTTCCCAAGCAATTCCAGATCTGGACTTACGTCGATAACGAAACCGGGTGGGACGCGTACCTCTCGGGCCTCGATGATCGACAGGACGTGCCGATCTACGCCGCACCAGCGCGAGCGACCGATCTCAGCGGGCTCCCACCGACCTACATCGACACCGGAACCTTGGACATTTTCTATGACGAGGATCTCGCTTACGCCAAGCAGATGATGGCCGACGGGGTGACGGTGGAGGGGCATCTGTGGAACGGCGCTCCACACGGGTTCGACTACTTCGCCTTCTCCTCGGCGATCGCCGCGAAGGCGTGGGATTGCCGATTCGCCTTCTTAGTCGAGCACCTGCACTGACGCGGTATCCCCGTCCTCGCGCCATTTCCCCCTCAAGGAAGCGGCGCTCACCGCCCCCTTCGAGTGGCGAGATGTTCGCTGATGTGGTGCCCTACTCGAGCGGCGGTTGGACTCACAGGATCACCCGCCCCAGGAGGAGGTTGGCGTGTGGGACGGAATGCCGACGGTCATTCCCATCCAGGGGGCTATCGTCGCCGCGGTCTTCCTCGTCATCGCCTTCGTCAAAGTCTTTCGAGGGGTTCGCGGCACCGACGCGATCTTGTGGAACGCCGTAGGCGTTATCACGCTTCTCTACTTGTTCACCTCAGTCGCATGGGTCGCATCCGGGGGTCTTTCGCAATAGGCCTCACGCCCGCTGGCCTTAACCGGTGACGTCTCGCGCCACCACGACGAGCCGTCTCGTGTTGACTCCTGGGGGGTCACAGGTTGTCAGCGTCAACGTGTCGCTCCCATCGCGCAAAACGTTCGGTCCGAGCACCCACGTTGCCGACGGTTCCACCACCATGATCGTCGAGACTTCGTACGTGCGCCTCTGCCCTTGAGGAGTCTCGAGGACCAATGCATCACCAGCGCTCATCCGATCAAGGTCACCGAAGGGAGCACCGAACCCCGTACGGTGCCCGGCAATCGCGATATTGCCTCCACTCCCCGGCGGTGCTGTGCCGTCGTACCAACCTGGCCCCTGCGCCAGGGACGCATTGGATGTTCCGTAGGAGATAAAGAGTTCGTCAGTCTCGGATGTCGGACCCTGACCTGTCCACGACAGTTTCGCCACCGCCGAACCCCGCGGCCACGAGCGTTGCATCGTCCCCTGGTGTCGGGTGAAGGCTGCCTTGGATGAGCGCTCGTCTCCGGTTGCTGCCAACTCCGGGGTCTGATCGGTAACGACCGGCGCATTGACCGCCTTCTTCGCCAGAGACGTTGCCGACTTGGTTACGCGCACAGCACTGGGCCCATTACTGACGACCAGCGTCACCGTGGGATTACCCGGCAGTGATCCACCGGTCACCTCCTTCTGGACCTGCTCCGTGGGCTGCAGCAGGACGGGGGTGTACACCGATTGCGGCGCCGTCGTCGGTGCAACCACCGTCGGTGTGTTGGTCGGTGACGGATAGGGAATCGGCGGCGTCGTGTACCCGGGCACTATGGAGAACGTTGGGTTCGGTGTTGCCGTCACGCTCGGTGTGGGTGTCACGCTGGGTGTGGGTGTCACGCCGGTGAGCTCGTGGGTGTCGGCGTTGGGTATGGCGTTGGGACCACGTACTTCTGCTTGACGGGATAGTCCGTCTTCGTTGGTACACGCGGTGGCCAGGTCAGTGTCGTGGTCGTCACCGTTGCCGTGGGCGTCGGCGTCGCAGTCGCCGTGGCAGATGGCGTCGGCGTCGCAGTCGCCGTGGCAGATGGCGTCGGCGTCGCAGTGGTCGTCGCCGTGGGTGTCGGTGTCGCGGTGCCGGACGGTGTCGGTGTCGCCGAGGGCAACGGTGTCGGCGTGGCTTGTGGTTGCGGCGATGGCGGCGTTACCGCGCAGTTGCGCTGCACTAGTTGCTGGCCCCACCCGTTCCAGTTCTGCCCGGCATAGTCCTGCCACGCTTCGATCACGTCGGTCCAGCCCGGCTGCGGGAAGGGTGCCGAATTCCTCGGGGGCTTTGGTGCCTGACTGAGCCGGATGGAGTCAAGGACATAGGGGCGCAACGGATCCGTGGTCGCTCGACACATGTGCAGGACATGATCGTCCGGAACGATGGGTGGATGGGTCGGTTCCGTCGTCGCAGCAGAGGTGGTTGTCACCTGTTGTTGCGGTGACGCAGTCGGTAGCACCACCTGGGGGACAGGGGTGCAGGCCCCGAGGTAGTCACCGTGACCGAGGTGACCCCCGAGTGCTGGCGCAGGTACAGACATTGTCTTCTGCGCCGGTGTGCCGGGCTTGTGGCAGATGGTCACTTTGTTTGGGCGCATCAAGGCGGCACGGGCAGACGGCGTGGTGTCCGTCGATGCCTTCCCGCAGATGATGACGGATGAGATGACCGACCCTTGAGCATCCACAACCGATCCGGGCGAGGGCCCGATGAAGGTCTCGTAACCGTCAGCGGTGTTGAGAATTGCCGATGCGAGCGACCAGGATCGGGTGACGGTCGTGAAGGGGGGATCAGCGATGGGGAGGATGACCGCTTTCATGTCGGTGTAGCCGGAGTACGCCCAGCACAAATCTCCGTACCCCAGTCGCTGCCAGTTGGCCGGTAGCGAATAGTCGATGCCGGACTCGATGACGTCAAAACTTTCGACGTCACCCGAGAGCTCGAGTAGTTGCAGTGGATTGCCGTTCGACGACTCGATGACGATGTTGCCCGGACCCGCATCCGTTGCCACCGTGATGTTCGACTTCTTTAAACCTTGATCAGGATCCGGAGCGGTTGACTGCACGACCGACGGCCGTAAGTCGGAAAGGTCGTACGGCGCGGTCGGGCTTGTGGTCGGGCTTGTGGTCGGGTTCGCCGTCGGAGCGACCGTTGCAGTTGCCGATGGTGTCGCGGTCGGGGACGCAGAATCCGATGCACTCGGGGAAGCGGTCGGTTGCGATGTCGATTGCTCGGGGGTGGGTGTCGGCGTGGGCGTCTCAGGCGGGGCTGGCTTGCTCGCGATGGTGACGTTCACTCGGTTGAGGTATTCGACCTCGTTCGTGTCAACAACCAGCGCGTTAATTGATCCAGAGCCCGCCGCGAACGCGAGGAATGATGTCGACGACAACGGCTCCAGATTTCCTGCGGCCGATGATGACACGAGTGTGCAGCCACCGGCGATGCCGAGGTCAACGGTGTCACCTTCGGTGACGTTCACTCCGGAGACCGAGTTCGCGCAAGGCACCGGAACCCCGGCAGCTTGCGCCGCGGGCGTACCTATCGATGCCACGGCGGCGACGAGGAGTACAGCAGCGCCACCTAGCGCCATCAGCTGCTTCTTTTGCACAGGCGAATAGTAATCGTCATCGTCCTACTCACAGTCATCGACGGCACCGTGCCGCAATCCTCATCCTCGTGTGACAGGCTCGGAGAATGGATTGGCTGAACGTCGGAGCGATCGTCGCCGGAGTGGTCGTCCTCATCGCCTGGTACAAGGCGGATAACGCAGCAACCCCCGAGTCCCGTCGACCGTGGCTCATCGCTCGGTACGGAGCTATCGGCTTCATCATCATGTGGTTGATCGTCGAGGGCCCGGCGATGTATCGCCTGATCTTCGAGGGTGGCGTGGAGTAGTCCGCGCCATCGAGGCCTTCACGTCCACTGAGTCCTCGCACCCATCTGTCCTAGGGTGTCGGTGTGAGTGATGATGCAAGTGCCCCCGCCACGCAGGCACCCAATGGCCGGATGGTGTGGATCGACCTCGAGATGACCGGTCTCGATCCTCAGACGGACGAAATCGTCGAGATCGCCGTCATCGTCACCGAAGCCGATCTCACCGAGATCGACGAGGGCCTGAGCATCGTGATCAAGCCGAACGATGCACCGCTCGCGGCGATGGACGACGTCGTGGTCGGCATGCACACGGCGTCGGGTTTGATCGACGAGATCCCTCAGGGAACGACGCTCTCGGACGCCGAATCTCGTGTTCTGGAGTACGTGACTTCCCACATTCCCGAGCCTCGCAAGGCTCCGTTGGCGGGCTCCAGCGTGTACGTCGACCGCATGTTTCTCGCCCGCTATATGCCCGACCTCGACACCCACATGCACTATCGCCTCGTTGACGTCTCGTCCATCAAGGAGTTGACCAAGCGCTGGTACCCGCGCGCCTACTTCAACACACCGGAAAAGACGGGTAATCACCGCGCGCTGGCCGACATCCGCGAGTCGATTGCCGAACTCCGTTACTACCGGGACGCCGTGATGGTTCCGCTGCCCGGACCGGACACTTCCACCGCCAAGGAACTCGGCAATAACCACGTGGTGGACCACGGCTAGACTTCTCCAGCGCTCTGGAAACAGGGCCGCGGTGGGTGTAGCTCAGCTGGTAGAGCGCCGCGTTGTGGTCGCGGATGCCGCGGGTTCAAGTCCCGTCACTCACCCCACGTAACGGAACCCCTCCTCGCCGGGTTTGTCTTCTCTGGAATCGACGACCGATAAGGATGCGACTGTGGGCACCTCGGTCCGCTGACGATCGTGACTGCTACCGACGGTAACCACGGACGAGCGGTTGCTCGATTCGCACGAACCATGGGGCACTCGGCGTCGATCTTCACGCCCGATGGAGTACACCCGAGCGCCGTGCAAGCCATCCGCGACGAAGGTGCACGCGTGGAGGAAGTTGGCGGCTCGTACGACGATGCGGTAGCCGCGGCTGCTTCCGCTGCCACTGCTCCCGGACACGTTCTGGTCCAGGACACAGCGTGGGAGGGGTACGAGCAAATCCCCGGATGGATCGTCGATGGGTACGCGACTCTCTTCGCCGAAGCAGACGACCAACTCATCGCCTCGACCGCAGGCTCCGCAAGTGTCGATCTCGTACTCGTCCCCACCGGAGTCGGATCTCTGTTGCAGGCAGCTCTTACCCATTACCGATCTGCCGGTGATGCTCGAGTGGTGTCAGTGGAACCAACCGAAGCAGCTTGCATCGCGCCCAGCATCGATGCCGGAGAGCCGGTGACAGTGGAAACAGGCGTCACGGTGATGTCGGGACTGAATTGCGGAACACCTTCCCTTCTGGCCTGGCCACTGATCAGAGACGGCCTTGACGGTGCCATGAGCTTGGACGATGAAGACGCTATTCGGGCGGCGCATGACCTCGCGTCTCTCGGCGTTGCCGCAGGCCCGTGCGGCGGATCAGGGCTGGCGGCCGCTCGTCTGCTCTTGACCGGCGATGGGGCAGCTGCTCGTCGGTCGCACCTCGGCATCGACTCTTCGAGCACGCTTCTGCTCATCATCACCGAAGGCGCTGACGCCAATCCACTGCCCGGCTGACTGCCCGGCTGAGCGCCTAGCCGAGGCCAGATCTGGCTGCTGGTGACCCGCTACCGTGCGCGAATGACCGATGCACACGATCAAAGCCCCGGATCCCGCGCAGCCGATCTGCGATCCCTCGACCACCGGGAGATTCGCTACGGCGCCGTCTCATCCGTCGAGGAAGCCGCAGCCGCACGCGGCGTGTCAGTCGCCGCGGTGGTGAAGTCCCTGTTGGTGCGTCGAGGAGAGGACGACCATCTCCTGGTTCTCGTTCCCGGCGATCGATCGATCTCGTGGCCGAAGCTGCGGGCGGTTCTCGGCGTCTCTCGCCTATCGATGCCGGATGCGACGACGGCATTCGAGGTGACCGGGTATGAGCGGGGCACGATCACCCCGCTCGGCCTCGACCTGCCCGTCGTGGTGGACGAGCGAATGCAAGGTGAAGCGATCACGCTCGGCTCAGGTGTTCACGGGGTCGCCATAGGACTCGAGGCCGACAACATCATCACGAGTTACTCCGCCGTCGTAGCGGATGTGTCCGACTCCTAGCCGGCGATCACCTGGCCGGCGAACTCCTAGCCGGCGATCGGTGAGGCCTGCACCAACAAGCCGGACATGATCAAGATTGCGACAACAAGCGCCATCTCCGGGCCGAGGGTCTTGCGCAACTGGCCGAGGTGCTCACGCTCCTCCTCGCGGACGTCCGATCCGCTGTCTCGCTGCACCTGCGCGTACTCGATTTCTGGAATGGCGTGGAAGTGGTTGCGGTAGCCGAAGAAGGCGAGCGCGGCAACGAGCGCGACCTTGATGAGCAGAATCCATCCCCACGAGGTGGTCACGAGCGCGCCGGGTGAGGGCAGAATGAAGAAGGCCATCACCACGCCGGTCACCGCAACCCCGAACACCGAGTACGTGGCGAGACGGGAGAACCGGACGGCGAGCTCGCTCCCGTCGGGCACCAGGCTCGCTTCCTGCGTTCGCTTGCGCAGCACGAGGGCCAATGCGATAGCGAGGGCGAGGATTCCCCCACCCCAGATGGCCGCGAACGTCACGTGCGCCGCGTCCGTGGCGACCATCAGCCACAGTGGCCCTGCGGTCACCGTATGGCCGTCGAGGGCATACGAGGCGATCACCGCTGCGCTGAGGACCCAAACGAACGGGCTTCCGTTGACCATTCCGGGGACGCCCGCCAGGGCAGCGCCGGCGAGGAGTCGCAGGAGCGCGGCGGCAATTAGATTCCAACTGGACCCACCGAGCAGTTGCGACGCGAGGTCAATGACCGCACCAACCACGGCGACAATGCCGGCGATCCGCATGATCCGAAGCAGATAGTGACCAACCCACGTCATGCGCGGCAGGGCGACGAAGGCCACGAACAATGCAACACCCCAGCCGATGATGACACCGAGGTTGGAGATCGCCGAGGCGATGGATGCGACCGGTCCCCCGCCGCCGCCTGTTCCGAGTTCCTCGGCAGCGGCCAGTTCTGTCTCGAGGTCACCGGATGCTTCGGTGCCTTCGTCTTCCACGGCCGGCTCTGCCAAGACGACATCACCGACACCGAAGCGAATGACTCCGCGCACCGTGTTTCCGTCGGCGGCCTCGGCTTGCCAGACAACACCGTAGATTCCTTCGTCGAGGGAGATGGCCGGCTCCAAAAGCCAGGCGTTTCCATCATCGATCTCCACCGGCTCGTAGACCAGTTCGGTCCCCTCGGTGTCGAGTAGTCGCGTCTCCGTCTCGTTCAGGCTGATGGGGTCGGAGAACCTCAACTCGATCTCGGTCAGTGGCTCGGCGACCGTCTCTCCGTTGGCCGGGGAGGAACCTTCGAAGGCGGCGTCGGCCTGCGCACCACTGGCGCAGCCCAAGGTCACCAGGACCATCACGGTGACGGCGAGCAGGGCTTGACGACCTCGGCGCCAGGCCCGGTGCGAAGGGCTTCTCACAGGGTCACCGTACCTAGGTGGCGGCGGCATTTTCTTCACGCACGTCTCAACTTGCCCGCCGAATAGTTGAAGCGTAAACTAATGTCAACCAAGGAGGTCGCATGCCGGCTGTCACCGCAGACACCATGACCCTTCCGCGCCTGAGCGTGGACCCCGCATCCACCCTGCGCACCGTCAAGACGGTGACCAATGCACCCCAGGGATACGAGGGTGAAGGTTTTCCCGTCCGCCGCGCCTTCGCCGGCGTCGACCCGATCGACCTCGACCCGTTCATTCACATGGACCAGATGGGCGAAGTGGAGTATGCGCCGGGTGAGCCCAAGGGAACACCGTGGCACCCGCATCGTGGATTCGAAACGTTCACCTACCTGATCGACGGGCAGTTCCTGCATCAGGACAACCACGGCGGTGGCGGCACGATTCTCGATGGCGGCACCCAATACATGACAGCCGGCGATGGCATTTTGCACATCGAAACCCCACCCGAACATCTGGTGGAAGGTGGCGGCCTCTTTCACGGATTGCAGCTGTGGATCAACCTTCCGACCGAGAAGAAGCGCATCGACCCGCAGTACCAAGACCTGCAAGGCACCGATGTCGCGATGGTCACCAGCAGCGACGGCGGCGCTGTCCTTCGTGTGCTCGCTGGCGAAATCGCCGGTCACCAGGGACCGGGAATTTCGCACACTCCCCTGGCCATCGCTCACCTCACGCTCGCTCCGGGGGCGCAGATCGATATCCCGTGGCGATCGGACTTCAACGCCCTCGCCTACACCCTGGCCGGCTTCGGTTCCGTAGGAGCCGAGCAGCGCCCCGTCCACACCGGTCAGATGGCCGTCTTGGTCAACGGTGATGCACTCCGCGTTCGCGCGGCTGATCAACAAGAGTCGCGATCACCGAACCTGGAGATGTTCATCATCGGTGGTGTGCCGCTGCGGCAACCGACATTTCAGTACGGACCGTTCGTGATGAGCACGAAATCCGAAGTCATCGAGGCGTTCGAAGACTTCCAAGCCGGACGCTTCGGCCACATCCCCACCGACGCGATTCAGCCACACCGACCCACCGGCTCGTAGCCGCACGCTCGACCGCTGGCGAACCCGGTCGAGGCCTGCATCGACGCTCCGGGAGAGACTGCACGCATGCGACGCCCGGTAGTCCTTACCGCCGCGGTCATCGTGGTGGGAGCAATGTCCCTTGGTACCGGGTGCTCGATGCTCTCCGCCGATGAGGAAGCACTCGCTCCACCACCGACGGCTTCTGTGACCACGGATCCGGGGATCG
>RGQW01000121.1 GCA_010029945.1 Actinomycetota bacterium
TCACTTCCGAAGAGGGTCGGTGCGCACGCGTTGCGGAATTCGTGCACAGCATCGTCGGTGCTCGCATCGACCGATTCGCGGTCGACGTCAGCACGGGATTGTCGAATACCGGCGACCGTCGACGCGATGGCGCGGTCGACAAGAGCCTGCTCGCCCCCGCGGACGAGGGTGATGCGGGCCAGATCGCTCATGATGAGCCCAGCATGTCACGTCGCAGAAAGCAAGGCACCTACTCCGGGACGACGTTGACCAGTTTCGGAGGCCGAACAATCGTCGTCTTCACCGCGCGACCGTCGAGTGCGGCGGTAACCGACTTCGAGGCCAGGGCGAGGTCGCGCAGTTCGTCTTCTGCGATGCTCGGTGACACGTCAAGACGATCCTTGACCTTGCCTGCGACTTGAACCACGCAGGTGACGGAGTTCTCCACGAGCAGTGACTCATCCACGTCCGGCCATCCGGCCCGCGCGACGCTGGGCTCATGTCCGAGCCGGGCCCACATGTCTTCGGCTGTGTAGGGCGCAACGAGCGAGACCATGATCGCGACGGCTTCGGCTCCTTCACGCACGGCCGGATCATCCGAGCCGGGCCCGGAGTCGATCGCTTTGCGCAGCACGTTGACCAGTTCCATCACGCGCGCGACCGCGACGTTGAACCGGAACGTCTCCACGGCCTGGGCTGCATCGTGCAGGGCGCGATGGGTTGCCTTGCGGACGCTCTCATCGCCGCCCCGAGGATCACTCCCAGGAGATGACGTGACGTCGCCAGCAAGCCGCCAGGCGCGAGCGAGAAACTTGGCCGAACCCGACGGGGACACATCCGCCCAGTCGACGTCATCTTCGGGAGGTCCGGCGAAGACCATCGACAGGCGAATCGCGTCGACGCCGTGTCGACTGAGTTCATCGGATAGCCGCACCAGGTTGCCGCGCGATTTGCTCATCGCCGAGCCTTCCATGATCACCATGCCTTGATTCAGCAGGCGTGTGAAGGGCTCGTTGAAGTCGACTAGGCCGAGATCGTTCAACACCTTCGTGAAGAAGCGGCTATACAGAAGGTGGAGAATCGCATGCGTCACACCGCCGACGTATTGATCGACGGGAAGCCATTCGCGCACCAGCTCCGGGTCGAAGGCAGCCGCGTGATTATTGGGGTCGGCGTAGCGGAGGTAGTACCAGGACGAGTCGACGAAGGTATCCATCGTGTCGGGGTCCCGCGTCGCTTCGCCCCCACACTGCGGGCAGTCGACCGTTGCCCACGCGACGGCGCCACCCAACGGTGACGTGCCCTTGGGCTTGAGATCCAGGCCTTCCGCCGGTGGCAGGACGACCGGGAGCTGCTCATCGGGCACGGGCACCTCGCCGCACGACGGGCAGTGGATGATCGGGATCGGTGTGCCCCAGTAGCGCTGCCGGGAGATAAGCCAATCGCGCAACCGGTAGTTGACCGCTTCCTCACCGGTCCCCCGCTCCGCGAGCACCTCGACGATGGCGGCAATCGCCTCGTCCTTGTTCAGTCCATCCAACGGACCGGAGTTCACGTGCGGTCCGTCGTCGGCGGTCGCCTCCCCGGTGACCGCTGGATCCTCACCAGCATCCACCACGACCCGGACGGGAAGGTCGAAGGTGCGAGCAAAGTCGAGGTCACGCTGATCGTGAGCCGGCACGGCCATGATCGCGCCCGTGCCGTAGTCGGCCAACACGTAATCCGACGCCCACACGGGGATGCGCTCTCCGTTGACCGGGTTGATGGCGTACCGCTGCAAGAAAACGCCGGTCTTGGCTCGGGAGGAATCCAGGCGATCCATTTCCGAGGTTTGCTTGACCTTGTCGAGGTAGTCCGAGAACTCCGCTTGCGCCGGGCTTTCCGCTGCCAGCTCCGATGCCAAATCGGAGTCCGCGGCGACGACGAAGAACGTCGCGCCGTACAGGGTGTCCGGCCGCGTCGTATAGACGGTGACGGGCTCCTCGCGACCTTCGATCTCGAAGTGCACTTCGGCGCCGGTGGATCGACCGATCCAGTTGCGCTGCATCAACAGCACCTTCTCCGGCCACTTACCCTCGAGTTGCTCCATGTCGTCGAGTAGGCGATCGGCGTAGTCGGTGATCTTCAGATACCACTGCGTCAACTTCTTCTTGGTGACGTTCGAGTCGCACCGTTCGCATTGACCCGCCACCACCTGCTCGTTGGCGAGCACCGTCTGACACTCGGGGCACCAATTAACGTTGCTGGCTTTGCGGTAGGCGAGACCTCGCCGGAACATTTGCAGAAAGAACCACTGGTTCCAGTGGTAGTACTCCGGGTCGCAGGTGTTGAAGACTCTGTCCCAATCGAAACTGCACGCGTAGCGGCGCATGGACGCCTTCTGTTGCGCGATGTTGTCGTAGGTCCACTGCACCGGATCCTCACCGCGCCGGATAGCCGCGTTCTCAGCAGGCAATCCGAAGGCGTCCCAGCCGATGGGGTGCATGACGTTGAAGCCGCGTTGCACCCAGTACCGAGCGATGACGTCACCCAACGCGTACGCCTCGGCATGGCCCATATGCAGGTCACCGGAGGGGTACGGGAACATGTCGAGCACGTACTTCTTGGGCCGCTCATCATCGGGGAGACCCGATCGAAACGGCGCCAGCTCGTCCCACACCGGAAGCCACCGTTCCTGGATGGCTTCGACGTCGTACCGGGTGTCGTCGTACTGGGCGTCGTCGTTGCCGGTGTCCACACTTGTTGTCATAGCCGGGCAAGACTACCGAGGTAGCTCACCGCTGCCGACCGGCCAACGCTTCCGCCAGAGCGCACCCCACGTGCCGGTGGGCCGTCCACGACCAATGCATGCCGTCGGGGTTGGCGCTTCCATCGCGCAACCCCTGCAGCACCGCGGACTCCGGGTCCACGAGTCCGACGTTGAGAGCGACCGCCAAGCGATGCGCGGCAGCGCTGGCGCCCGCGTGGTGGCGGTTCGACGGGTAGTACGGCGAGCGATAGGGAGAAGGCGCCAGTAGCACGATCGGCACGTCGGGGCGCAGCACGCGGATCGTTTGGATGATCCGGGTCAGATAACGGTCGGTCGCGTCCTGCGGCAGTTGCCGAAGCCGTCCACCCGTGGCCCGGATGACGCCCGGCGTGAGATCACGGTAGGCGCGGCGGAGTCGTCGGCGCAGCCCTCCTGGACGCACGTACGGCAGCGAGTCGCGCAGCCACGTCGGTACCGATGCCGGGAGTTGATCCATGCCACCAACCCCAATCACCACGTAGTCCGCACGGGGCAAGTACACGCCGTACGCCATCGGGTCCTTGGTGAGCGCCCACCAGGCGTCCCGCGCCGTCCACCCCTCACGGGCAACGAGGTCCACCTCGGCTCCCAACTCCCGAGCACAGACCATCGGGTAGAGCCGATCATCGGTGGGCTGCTCAATCCGCTCAGGTCCGTGAAACGCCAGAGAGTCGGCCACAACGAATAGATGGGCACCCACGAGCGGATCCTTTCAGGGCGTACAGTGCGCCCTCGTGACTGCTCGGGGTTGGGCGCTGTTTGTCGCCCTTGCTGTCTTGTGGGGCATCCCCTATCTGTTCATCAAGGTCGCCGTCGACGAACTCTCTCCGGCGATGGTCGTCTGGGTGCGCGTCGCCCTCGGGGCGTTGATTCTGCTACCCATCGTTCTCGCTCGCGGAGACATCAAACGCCTCAGCGTGACTAACTGGTCGTGGATAGTTGTGTTCGCGTTCGTGGAGATCGCGCTGCCGTTCGGTGCGCTGTCTTACGCAGAGATTCGACTCTCGAGTTCGGTGACCGCGATCTTGATCGCCGCCGTTCCCATTCTTTCCGCGGTCATCGGTTGGCGCATCGGTATCGACGACCGGATCAGCAAGTCCCGCGCGTTGGGCCTTGCGATCGGGGTCATCGGAGTGGTGACGCTCGTCGGGATCGACATCCGCGGTGATGACTGGCTCAGCGTCGCTGCCTTGGGCATCACGATCGTTGGCTACTCCTTCGGCCCGATCATCGTCGCGACGAAACTTTCTCGCGCTCCCGCGATGGCCGTTATCACGATGGCGCTCGTCGTCAACGCGATCGTTTACGCGCCCTTGGCGTGGGTGACCCGGCCACTGGTGCCCGTCTCCGCCCAAGCGTGGTGGTCGGTGATCATCCTGGGTGTGTTGTGCACGGCGGCGGCCTTCCTGGTCTTCTTCGCTCTGATCGCCGAAGCCGGCCCGTCCCGGACGACCGTCATCACCTTCATCGCCCCGGCCGTGGCGCTCGCGCTCGGCGTCGTGGTTCTGAGCGAGCCGCTGACCTGGGGAATCCTCGTTGGCTTCCCCCTGGTGATCATCGGCTCCTTCCTGGCGACCCGACGGGCACCTGCGGTGGAGGCCGAGCCCCACCCGTAGACACGAGCAGTGGACACAGCTGCCGAGACGTCGCCCAAAGATCCACCTGTATCGGCTCACCGGGGCCGCTGAGGGTGAAACAAAACAGGCCAATTTGTTTCATTCGGCAGGGATATCGGCGAAATCCGCCGATGTCGGGTTATTTTCATCGCACATCACGTCGTTTCTTGGGGGACATCATCGACCGTCGCACAACACGTGTGCTTGCTCGCTGGGGATCAGCCGTGACGGCCATGCTGCTTGCCGCAGCTGAGGGATATCCCTCAATTCTTGGGGGTGCCGTTCATGGGGTGAATTACCCTCACGCTGCCGTCACTACGCCTTAGGGGGCATCATTTACCAGCGAAGGTCTCGAGTGTTCGTACGCTGGGGATCAGCCGTCACCGCCATGCTGCTCGCGGCAAGCGGGCTCGTCGCTATCGCTCCGACAGCCTCCGCGGCGTTGAGTACCGGATGCCAGGCCGTTGATGACGATGGCTCGTTCACCGGGTCCCGCATCTACTGGCAGCAGGTCTCTGGCGGGTACACCTTTTCCACGGGAGAAACGCTGAAGATCACCTACAGCAGCCCAGGAAGGACACCCACGACCGCACACATCAGCTTGGGCACGTCTGCCGCCGACGGGGTTCCTGCCTCCTACTCATCGAAGGTATCCACGACTACTTTTCCAGCCACACTGACCTACACGCTCGACCAGGACTACACCTTCCTAATGTTTTCGATTGATGACGGAAATGTTGCCATGACGGTTATGGAATGTCGCAAATCTCAAGTCA
>RGQW01000122.1 GCA_010029945.1 Actinomycetota bacterium
GCGACGAGCGGAAGAACTCCGAGTACCAGGAAAGTGGCGGCGAGAACGATACCCGCGCTGGTGATGACGCCACCGGTCACGGTGAGTCCCCGCAGAATGCCGGGTCGTGTCCCGATCGTCTTTGACTCTTCACGCACTCGCGTCATGAGGAAGATGTTGTAGTCGACGCCCAGAGCAACGAGGAAGACGAACGCGAAAAGCGGGAACGATGCATCGGCTCCGGGGAAGTTAAAGATGTGATTGAAAGCGATAGCGCAGGCACCCAACGTCGCGAAGAAAGACAGGATGACGGTGCCGATCAAGAGCAACGGAGCGACAAGGGACCGGAGCAAGATGATCAAAATGATGGAAATGACGAACAGAACCAGCGGAATGATGACGTTGCGATCGCGAAGGTTCGCTTGGTCGATGTCGTAGGCGACGGCGGTCGGTCCGCCCACGCGTGCGTCGGCCCCTGGAATTCCCGCCAGGTCCTCACGCAGTTCACCGATAAGGACCTCGGCTTCGTCTGAATCGGGAGGAGCCGTCAGGGTCGCAAGCAGCAGCACCCGACCATCCACGACGGTGGGCTCGGCCATCATCTGCCCTGGAGCGCCCGGTGGTAGTTCGGTCTGCCACACGACGCTGTCGATTCCTTCTGTTGCCTCAACCGCTTCCAGGACGTCGACCGCGGCATCGGCGTTGGCGGTGATCAGCGTCTCGCTCCCGAGCCCAGCGGCGAAGTTCTCGACCAGGATCTCCTGTCCGATAACAGAGTCCACTTCTTCGGCGTTGACGAACGATTCCGAGGTGGCGACCCCGTCTGCTTTCAGCGTGGTGCTGAAGCCCGCGAGGAACAACAAGACCAGGGCTGTTGCGATCCAGGTGACTCGCGGTCGACGCCCGACGCTGCTGGCGATCTTCGCCCACAGACCGGACATCTTGATGTCTTCTTGCCCGAATCGTGGCGTGCGAGGCCAAAACGCCCAACTACCCGAGGGGAAGCGTTCACGAGTGAAGGGTCCTTTGCCCTTGACCCGAGCGATGCCGAAGACGATCCAGCCGACGATCGTTACCGCTGCGAAGAGTCCGCCGGTTGCCAGGAACGGGGTGAGCGGAACATCAACGAGGAAACCGATGGCGAGACCGATGATCGTGGGAACCAAGAACGCGAGAATCGGTAGCACGAAACTAGGAATCGCGAGAAGGGCCGGGAGGAAAGTGAGCATCACGATCACTGCGGCGACAATGCCGATCGCGGCTACCGGCCCGGTCGACTTGTTGGAGTTCAACTCACTCAGCAGCAAGCACATGAGTCCGATGGACGTCGTTGCGCCTGAGGCGACGATGGGCTCAACGGTGCCCCGAAGAGCGCGACGAATAGCGGTGGTGTGCAGTCGATGCCGATGCAGTTCTTCCCGATAGCGGCTGACGAGCAGGAGTGAATAGTCGGTCCCCGCGCCGAAGACGAGCACCGTCAAGATGCCTTGACTTTGGCCATTGAGAACAACAACGTCATTGTCGGCGAGGATGTAGACGAGCGCGCTCGCCGTCGACAGCGCGATACCCGCGGCAATGAGCGGAATGAGCCAGAGGAAGGGACTGCGGTAGACGAAGATGAGGATGATCGCGACCACGAGTGCGGTTGCGATGAGCAAGGTGGTGTCGATGGCCCCGAAAACCTCGATGAGATCGGCGAGGAAGCCACCCGGTCCGGTGACGTTGACCTGGAGGTCGGGATAGGCGGTGGCGGCTTCTCGAATAACGTCGACAATGCCGAGGAAAGCAATCTCGCCGTTGTCCAGGAGTGCCGATCCGCGATCGCCATTGACGGCGACGTTGATCAAAACAGCGTCGCCATCCTCGGAGGGAATCGGAATGAGCGGTACCGGATCGAGATACGCCGAGACCTGGTCTCCGTCGGGCACCTGCAGATCGGGAATCTGTTGGATGAGTTCGCCGATGGCTTGCTGATCCGCCGCGGTGAATTGGCCGCCGTCTGGCTTGGACACCACGACCAGAAGCGGAATGGCCGTGCTGTCAGCGAACTGGGCCTGCTCCTCGGCGACGAGCGTTGACTCAGCGGAGGAGGGAAGGAAGGCGGCGTTGTCGTTCTCCTGCACCTGGGACAGCTGTCCGGCCAGGGGCCCAGCCCAACTCGAAATCATCAACCAGCCGATGGCGACCGCGATCGCGAGCCACACACCCTTGCGTGCGCTGGGGGTGCGGTCGACGGGCGCAGCGTCGCTTTCCGGAGCCCGAGTACTCACGGGGGAATACTTCCCGACGTCGCGTCGAAGTGCCACCTCAGGGGTCGTTCCTCGCTAGCGTGCGGGTCGTGGACGACGTTCGCTACATCAGAGGCGTTCTGGCCGCCGGCGCACTCGTCTTTGCCTTTTCCTCGGTAGCGCTCCTCGTGCTTCCCGCTTGGTTCGCGGAGGCCCTGGGCATGCGCGCGTCGGTAGAAGCCGAGTGGGCTCTGCGGATGGTGGGAGCCTGCTTGGTGGCTCTCGCCGGTCAGATGTGGTTGGTGCGGCGAGCCGATCGCCCGGGAATTCGTGGGGCGGCCGCGGTGATGATCCTCGGCGGCGGGCTGATGACGCTGCTCACAGTCTTCCTGCCCGCGGAGGAGCAGTGGACCTTCATGCGATGGCTCTACCTGGCGTTTGGGTCGAGTTTCGTCATCGCCTACTCCGGGCTCTTGTATTGGGGCTTCCGGGAGCATTAGTTCTGCCGCCGGTGGCCGGCCGTAGGCTGTGGCTTTGTGTCCTTGATTGTCCAAAAGTACGGCGGATCGTCGGTCGCCGACGCCACCAGCGTGAAGCGGGTGGCGCGACGGATCGTGGACGCCAAAAAGTCCGGTGACGAGGTCGTCGTCGTTGTCTCCGCGATGGGGGACACCACGGACGAGTTGCTCGACCTTGCTAATGAAGTCTCACCGCTGCCGCCGGGTCGGGAACTCGACATGCTCTTGACCGCTGGCGAGCGGATCTCCATGGCGGTGCTCGCAATGGCGATCCATGACCTAGGCGCTGAGGCCCGCAGTTACACCGGATCGCAAGCGGGGTTGATCACCGACTCGGCTCATGGTGCCGCGCGGATCATCGATGTTGCTCCTGGGCGGATCAGCGAGGCTCTTGCCGAGGGCGCTATCCCGATCGTGGCGGGCTTCCAGGGTGTTGCGCAAGATTCCAAGGACATCACCACTCTCGGGCGAGGTGGCTCCGATACGACGGCGGTCGCGCTGGCGGCCGCCCTGAACGCTGATGTCTGCGAGATTTACACCGACGTCGACGGCGTCTTCAGCTCCGACCCGCGAGTGGTGCCGGCTGCTCGCCGCGTCCCCTTCATCACCTATGAGGAGATGATGGAACTTGCTGCCGTGGGTGCCAAGGTGCTGCACCTGCGGTGTGTCGAGTATGCCCGTCGATTCGATCTACCCATCCACGTTCGATCGTCGTTTTCGTCGAAAGAAGGAACCTGGGTGATGTCGCCTGAAGCGATCACCCGCGCCATCGAAGAAGGAAGAGCTATGGAGCAGCCGATCATTTCCGGAGTTGCCGCAGATGTGAACGACGCGAAAGTGACGGTCGTCGGTGTTCCTGACAAGCCGGGTCAGGCGTCCGCGATCTTTCGTGCCTTGGCCGACGCCAGCATCAACATCGACATGATCGTTCAGAACGTGTCGGCGGCGGCGACGGGTCGAACTGATGTCACCTTCACCTGTCCGCAAGGGTCGGTGCAGCAGGCAATGGAGGCGATCAATGCTCGGCGAGAGGCGATCGAATTCGAGTCGTTGACGGTCGATGAGCACATTGCGAAGGTCTCGCTGGTAGGTGCGGGTATGCGTTCACACCCCGGAGTCTCTGCTGATTTCTTCCAAGCTCTTGCGGAGACGGGCATCAATGTCGAGATGATCTCGACATCGGAGATTCGTATTTCTGTTGTGACGCGTGTAGACGATTCGACGAAGGCGGTGCAGGCGCTGCATTCAGCATTCGGCCTAGACGCTGATGGAGAGGCGGTCGTGTACGCGGGTTCAGGGCGATGACCGTGAGTTCCGCGAAGGTGAACGTCGCTGTCGTCGGTGCCACCGGCCAGGTCGGCGGTGTGATGCGCACCTTGCTCGCCGAGCGAAAGTTCCCCGTCGACACCATGCGCTTCCTTGCCAGCGCGCGGTCTGCGGGCACGACGCTCGACTGGGGTAATCAGGAGATCGTGGTCGAGGATCTCGCTACGGCCGATCTGACCGGTATCGATATCGCGCTGCTGTCCGCCGGTGGCTCCACGTCCAAGGAGTGGGCACCGGCCTTCGCTCAGGCCGGCGCGATCGTGATCGACAACTCCTCCGCCTGGCGGATGGATCCCGACGTACCGCTGGTCGTCAGCGAGGTGAACCCCGGTGCCATCGAGGCAATGAGTAAGGGAATCATCGCGAATCCGAATTGCACCACCATGGCTGCGATGCCGGTGCTCAAGCCGCTGCACGACGATGCTGGGCTGCGCCGGATGATCGCTACGACGTATCAAGCAGTGTCGGGAAGCGGGCTTGCGGGTGTGGAGGAGCTTGCTTCTCAGGTGCACTCGGTGTCCGGAAACGGCATCGAGGAACTCACGTATTCGGGCGACGCTGTGGAGTTCCCAGCGCCGAACAAGTACATCTCGCCGATCGCTTTCAACGTTGTGGCGCAGGCGGGCAGCTTCCTTGACGATGGTTCGGGAGAGACTGACGAAGAAGCCAAGCTGCGCAACGAGACACGCAAGATTCTGTCGATTCCCGATCTTGCGGTCAGTGGAACGTGCGTGCGAGTCCCGGTGTTCACCGGCCACTCTCTCGCCATCAACGCCGAGTTCGCCGCCCCCTTGAGTGTCGAGCGAGCCGCGGAACTGCTGTCTGATGCCCCGGGAGTGGTACTGACGGACGTGCCGTCACCGTTGATGGCTGCGGGGAGAGATCCGTCGTATGTCGGTCGCATTCGACAGGACCCCACGGTGTCGGATGGGCGGGGCCTTGCCCTCTTTGTCAGCGGCGACAACCTCCGCAAGGGAGCGGCATTGAATGCGGTGCAGATCGCCGAGCTGCTGCTCGAGCGATTCTGACTAGTACCCGAAGGCCGAGTAGTCGGCTTC
>RGQW01000123.1 GCA_010029945.1 Actinomycetota bacterium
ACGGCTCTGACCGACGCCGGGCTTCCGGCGGTAGGTGTCCCCAAGACGATCGATAACGATCTCAGCGCAACAGACTTCACCTTCGGCTTCGATACCGCGGTAACGATCGCGACCGAAGCCATCGATCGACTCCACACCACCGCGGAGTCTCATCACCGGATCCTGATCTGCGAGGTCATGGGTCGGCACGCCGGTTGGATCGCGCTCCACTCCGGCATGGCTGGCGGGGCGAACGTGATCTTGATCCCCGAGGTGCCGTTCGACCTCGACCAGGTCGTCGAATGGGTCGAGTCACGATTCCGGTCGCATTACGCGCCGATCGTGTGTGTCGCGGAGGGCGCGCTTCCGCGCGACGGGGATCTCATCACCAAGGACGCGACCCTGGATGCGTTCGGACACGTGAAACTCTCGGGTATCGGAGAATGGCTGGCGTCGCAGATCGAGGAGCGCACCGGCAAGGAAGCCCGCACGACGGTCCTCGGACACGTGCAGCGGGGAGGAACCCCGACGGCCTTCGATCGCGTGCTCGCCACTCGATTCGGACTCAACGCCATTGCCGCCGTCAAGGATGAGGCGTGGGGAACGATGGTGGCTCTGCAAGGGACCGACATCGTTCGCGTGCCTCTCCAGGCCGCGACAGGAACATTGAAAACCGTCCCTGCGGAGCGGTACGAGGAGGCAATGGCCTTCTTCGGCTGAGCGCGGCCTACCCTTTGCTCGTGGACTCCATGACCTGGCCGGACCTTGCCGCCGTCCAGCAACCCCCGTGGCCCGACGCCGCGGAGGTCGAGCGTGCCGTGGCGCAATTGCGAGCCCTGCCGCCCCTAGTGTTCGCTGGTGAATGCGACCTCCTTACCGAGCGTCTGGCGCAGGCGTCGCGGGGCGAAGCATTTGTTCTAACCGGCGGTGACTGCGCGGAAACATTCGAGGCCAACACCGCGGATTCGATCCGAGCCCGCCTCAAGACGGTGCTGCAGATGTCGGTCGTGCTCACGTATGCGGCATCCCTTCCCGTGGTCAAGATGGGCCGGCTGGCTGGCCAGTACTTCAAGCCCCGCAGCAAGACGGTGGAAATTCGCGACGGCGTCGAGTTGACCAGTTACCTCGGCGACGCAGTGAACGCGCTCGCTTTTGATCCGGACTCCCGGCGCCCCGACCCGCAGCGGCTGGTGCAGGCGTACCACGCGTCGGGAAGCGCGCTGAATCTTGTGCGCGCCTTCACCCAGGGTGGCTACGCCGACCTACGTCAGGTGCACGCGTGGAATCAAGACTTCGTGCGGGACTCAGCCGCTGGAGAGCGATACGAGGAACTCGCTCAACACATCAACCGAGCGCTGTCCTTCATGCAGGCATGCGGAACGGACCCCGTCGAGTTCGAGCGCGTGGAGTTCTACGCCGCTCACGAGGCGTTGTCGATGGACTACGAACGGGCGCTCACCCGGATCGACTCACGCACCGGAAAGCCGTACGACGTGTCCGGTCACTTCCTGTGGATCGGGGAGCGGACGCGTCAACTCGACGGCGCCCACATGCATTTCGCGTCGACCATCAGCAACCCCATCGGCATGAAGGTGGGGCCGACGGCATCACCGGATGAGATCGTCGAAGCCGCCCAGGTGCTCAACCCCGATCGGATACCCGGTCGACTGTCCCTGATCACCCGTATGGGCGCGGGCCAGGTGCGCGACGTGCTCCCGGGAATCGTGCAGAAGGTCGACGCCAGTGGAATTCCCGTGGTCTGGGTGTGCGATCCGATGCACGGAAACACGCGGGAGGCGGCGAGCGGCCACAAGACGCGACTCTTCGATGACGTCATCGATGAGGTCGAGGGGTACTTCGAGGTGCACCGTCAATTGGGGACATTCCCGGGCGGAATCCACGTGGAGCTCACCGGCGACGACGTCACCGAGTGCATCGGCGGCACGGCCGGAGTCGCCGAAACCGACCTGCATCAGCGGTACGAAACGGCCTGTGATCCTCGGTTGAATCGTGAGCAGAGCTTGGAACTCGCGTTTCTCGTCGCGGACATGCTGCTCAAGCGCTGATCAACACACGGGTCGACGTGGCCATGGACCGCCGAGCACGGCTGAGCGCCATCATGAAGCGAGACGGGTCGATGTGCGTGTGGTGCCGCCGGGACATCGACACGGACCTCGTCGCGGCGACGACTGAGCACCTTGTGCCCCGCATCAAGGGCGGACCGAGTTGGTTGGAAAACGAAGTGGCTGCCTGTCGGCGGTGCAACGGTGAGCGCGGCCACCGAACGCCGGCCGAGTGGATCGAGGAGTGTCAACGCCGCGGCTGGGAACCGGCGATCGCCACGGTGATCGCTGTGTTCGAGGAGTTCCAGGCGAAGGTCGCCCGCGAGGGAGGCGCACGACGAGCCCGGCCGTACGTGGACAGTCAGTTGCGGCGGCTGCGCAACATGCGGGTGGGGTGACGCCTGGCGATGCGATCGATTCAGATGATGCGCAAAATCACTGTGGTCCCGCGGGGGACGAGCTCTCCCGGTGACGGCGACTGGTCGAAGACGCGATTCAAGCGCGTGACCTCGCCATCGTCGATTTCTGCCACGAGTCCTAGACGTTCGAGTTCGGCGACGGCATTGTCCTGACGCATGTCGATCAAGTCCGGCACTTCCACCGGAGGTGGACCCTTGGACACCACGATCTCCACCGTGCTGCCCGAGTCGACCACGGTGGCAGCCTTCGGAGACATGGACACAACCCGACCCTGGGCAACGGAGTCCGAAAACTCCTTCACGGCCGAGACTTGAACCCCGGCCTCTTCGAGACGCTTGATGGCGACGCCTTGCTTCTTGCCGGTGATGTCCGGAAGCTCGACCGGCTCAGGGCCCTTGGAAACGATCAGATCCACCGGCGTATCCGGAGGCACCGGATCGCCGATCGCGGGATCGGTCCGGGCGACCTGTCCGGCGGGGATTTGGTCGTCGAAGGCCTCCACCCGACCCCCGGATGCCAGACCAGCGGAGACGATTGCCTCGGTGGCCTCCTTCGGTGTGGAGCCACGAACATCCGGGACGGCGTAGCGTTCCGGCCCGAGCGAGACGACGACGCCGACGGTTCCGGAGGCGGCGATGCCCTCTCCCGGGCCCGGGTCTGTTGTCAGGACCGAGCCGGCGGGGACGGTTTCGCTGTATTGCTCGGCCGTTGCCTCGATCGCCAAGCCCTCCGCCGCGAGGACCGCCGTTGCCTCGTCGAAGGTTTGACCGACGACATCGGGCGTGGGGGAGTAGGTGCCGGGGCCAACGGCTAACCACCAGCCGGCCACGCCGGCTCCGGCGATCGCGACGATGATCGCGAGCGAGACGAACAGGCGCACGCCCCGCCGTGGCCGCTGGTCCTCGTACTCGTCGAAGTCGTCGTCATCGAACTCGTCGGAGTCCCTGTAATCCCCATAATCGCCGTAACCGCTGTACCCGTCACCGGCCTCGGCTGCAGCGTTGCTTCCGGCGCCCGGCTCGTACCCCGGTCCGCCACCTGCCGCCGCAGGGTTGTCCAAGCCGACGACCAACGTGTCGTTCATCGCGGGGGCATCCATGAACGGTGTCGGGGCCGGAAGAGAAGCCCGGGCTCGCCGGACGTCGGCAAGGAAATCCTGACTGTTTCGGTAGCGCTGCCCGGGGTCGCGGCGAGTGGCGGTGCGAACAATCGCATCGGCTTCCGGGGGAATCCCACTGCGCACACTCGATGGAGCGGGAACGTCGGAATTCACGTGCTGGTACGCAACCGATAGTGGACTGTCGCCACCGTGCGGAACCTGTCCGGTGACCATCTCGAACAAGCAGATGCCGGCGGCGTAGAAATCCGTGCGCTCATCCGCCTCGCCGCGTTCCACCTGTTCGGGCGCGAGGTACGCCACCGTGCCGATCAAGACGCCGGCCGTTGCGTTGGTTTCGGATGTGGCGACTGCTCGGGCGAGGCCGAAGTCGGCCACCTTGACTCGACCATCGTGAGAGATCAGTACGTTCTCGGGCTTGATGTCCCGGTGCACCAGTCCCGCTGCGTGCGCCGCAGCAAGCGCCTCCACGACGGGCTCGAGGAAGACCAGGGCCTGCTCCGTGGTGAGGGGACCGTAATCACGAATAACGTCGCGCAGTGTTCGACCGGGAATGAGCTCCATGGCCAGGTACACCAGCCCGTCGGCCTCGCCCTGGTCGTAGACCGCGACCACGTGCGGGTGGGAGAGCCGAGCGGCCGACTTGGCCTCACGTTCGAAACGGGCGACGAATCCCGGGTCGGCCGCTAAGTGCGGATGCATGACTTTCAAGGCCACGAGACGGTCGAGACGAAGATCGACCGCCTCGTACACCGTCGCCATCCCGCCGCGTGCGAGAAGTGCGCGAACCTCGTAGCGAGAACCAACCACCTTGCCGACGAGTCCCGCGCGCGCACCCGACTCCATTCGTGCGAGTGTAGGTCGGCGCTCACGCTCGCTCGGGGAGCCACGCGGCCCTCGATGCCCGGCTACGCCAGCAACATCTCGATCACCGGTCGGACGTCGGTGACACGCTGCGGCAGCGACCCCGCGGCGATATGCAGCAACTGCTCGTCGAGCCGCGGAACTACCCGCGACGCCAGCAGTTCGTGAGTGGCATCCCGGGCCTCGGGGCCGTCACGGTGGAAACCGTCTGGATGCCACGGCAGGTCCGGCAGGCACCAGACGAGCAGGTCGGCGGATTCGGTCCCGACGAGCGCCTGATCCAGAAGCGAATCGTCGGCGAAGTACTGAACGCTGTATACGGCCGTCATGAGTGGTGCCGGGTCACACACGACCAGATCGACGCCGCCGCTCGCGCCGCGCTGGCCCAAAGCTATGGCCTTGCCCAGAAGAGCCGGCAAGGCAGCCTTGGCCGCTCGACCGCCTCCGAACGGATGAACCGCGTGCTGGGGACGATTTCCGGGGCGCTGGGCGGCCTTGGTGGCATCGGCACGGCCTTGGCCGAACTGCCCGTCGCCACGACCCTCATCTTTCGCGCCGTGCAAGGCGTGGCCGAGGCGCATGGCGAGGATCTCTCAGATCCCGAAATCCGCGCCCAATGCCTCATGGTCTTTGGTGCAGGCG
>RGQW01000124.1 GCA_010029945.1 Actinomycetota bacterium
TGCCATCTGCTGACGTTTCTCAGCTTCGGCTTTCTTCATCTCTTTGCGTGCCCTGCGGAATGACAGCAGGGCGAACAACCCGACGATCGCGGCGACACCGAGGGTGCCGACGGTGCGAAGGAAGTCGTTCTTCGCCTGCTGTTCAGCCTCGATGGCCTGCGCGGCAGCGGACTCGGCAGATGACGCAGCAAGCTCTTCAGCGATCGACGTGTCGAAGGGAAGGGCCGCGACAGTGAGCGTGCCCGCCTCGGCGGACAACCCCGAGGCGGTCGCCACGGCCTGGGTGATCGCGGTCAGGTCGCCATCGGCGAGCGCTGTCTGGTTCAAAATGACTGATGCGGTCATCGAGGTGATCTCTCCACCGGTGTTCTCCACGGTGGTGACCGCGCGATCGACCAGGAACGACGAGTCGATTTGGGCGGCGACGACGCTTCCATCGTTGAGTTCGGTGACATCGCCGGCGCCGAGAATTCCTTGGGCCTCATCCAACGTGTTGGTTTCCACGCTTGATGAGACGTTGGTTCGAAGCTGGGTGCCGTTGGCGTCGGTGACCGGGGTAAATGCCTCCGAGACGGTTGTCGAGTTCGTCCAGTCGACGGTCGCGTTCACGGCGACGCGGGCGTTACCCGGACCGACGACAGCTTCGACGAGTGAGAGGATTCGGGCTTCAGTCTCATCTTCGAGTTCCGCGGTTCGTTCCCGATCGCTCTTGGCTGACTGGCTGGCCGCCTCAGGGCCGGCGAGGACGTTGCCGCGCTGATCGGTGACGGTCACCTGCTCGGCGGTGAGTCCTTCGACGGCGTTGGCAACAAGGGACGTGATGGCAGCCACCTGGGTGGAGGTGATTGTTCCTCGGGAGGAGATGAGCACCGAAGCGGATGCTTTGATGTCGTCCCCGGAGAACAGGTCGTCCTCCGGGATGACGAGATGCACGTCAGCGCTGTCGACGGTTTCCATCTGGGTGAGGGACATCTCGATTTCCTGTGCGAGTCCGCGTTGATAGGCGATTCGCTGCTGGAACTGCGTCGAGGTGATGCCGAGGCCATCCAGAGTTGAGAAACCGTCGCTTTCCGCGGTCGGGGTGAACCCGGACCGGTTGACCTGGAGACGCGCCTCGTAGATGTCGTTCTCCGGGACGAGCACCGTGGCGCCTCGATCGGTGATCTCGTAGGTGAAGTTCAGATCGCGGAGCGTCTCGGTGACAGCTGCGGCATCGGAGGTGCTGAGCTCGGTGTACAGCGGCGCCATCCGATCTTTGGTGGCGGTGTTCGCGAACACGAGCACACCGGCGATCACGGCGACGAACGCGACCATCATGGTGATGCGCTGCGAGTTGTTGAAGCCTGCGGTGGCGGTGTTGAAGCGGGTCTTGATGAGTTCGAACATCAGATAGGCATCCCCATGATCTGGTTGAAGGCGTCAACGGCTTTGTTTCGGACAGCAACCGTGATCTGTGTCGCGAGTTGGGCTTCGGTCGCGGCGACGACGTAGCTGGTGAGCGAGTCGAGGTCGCCGGTGGCTGCGGCGGTGGCGAGGTCGCTGCTTCGCTGATCAGCGGTGTTGAGGTCCTTGATGGCGGAGCTGACCTTGTCGGCGAACCCGGCGCCGTCCGCCGAGGTGGTGCCTGCCGTTGACGTGGTTGCAGCGACCCGGGCTGCCGGGTTGACCTGTGGAAGTCCTGCGATGGTCACTGGCCGATCTCCAGGGTGCGCTCGTAGGTTTCGCGGGCACGGTTCAACACGTTGGTGTTCGCTTGGAATGACCGTTGCGCGATGATCATGTCGGTCATGAGGCCTTCGAGGTCCATTGCGGGTGCGAGGACCATGCCGTCGTCGTCAGCGAGTGGGTTCGTCGGGTCGTACACCAGTCGCCCGTCGGTCTCGGCAACGGGGGTTTCCACGACGTCCACTCCCCCGACGACCGCGTTGAGGTCGCGGGCCTCGACGCGGACGAGACGTTCCTGGAAGGGCTCCTCGTCGGTTGCGGTGATGGTGTTGATGTTCGCGATGTTGTCGGCGATCGCGTCCAGCCAGGTCTGGTAGGCGTTCATGCCGGATGCGGCGATGGAGATTCCGTCGAAGGTGATGGTCATCAGAACTCCTGGGTCGCGATCCGGATCCGCTGGTACTGGTCGTTGAGTGCGCGCACGAGTGCCTGTTGGCGCAGCGCGGTCTCGGTCAGCTGCACCATCTCTTTGCCGAGGTTGACGTTGTTGCCGGTGCCGTCGCGAGGGTCATCGGAGGCGACCTCTCGGGCTTTCGCGGCGAACGGGTTGCCGTCGGCGACAGCGAGGGCGAGTTCGTCCTCGAACTCGATGCGTCGCGCGGTGAAACCTGGGGTGGAGACGTTGGCGACGTTGTCCTGGAGCGCTTCGAGACGCTGCGACAGGAGGTGGAGTGCGGCCTGAAGGTTGTTCGCAGTTGGATCACTGACGATCGACATGAATTCCTCGAGTTGTTGCTCGAGTCCTTCCATGGACTCCCGGCGGGTCGCTCCCTGACCCACCGTTACGTGTCGGCAGCCGGTCGGGGTGTGACCCGGTACAGATCAACCGATCTCCAAGAATTTTGTGCCGTTGCGCGTTGCTCGGGCCGCTACCGATGGGTAATCTTCCAGATATGACAGATGTCATTTCTGTTCTTGATGGTGATCGTCGAACGACGGTCCGTCGGGAGCGGGCCGATCGGGAACGCCTCGAGATGCGGGCGAGGATCCTCGAGTGCTCGTGTGAGATCTTGCGCTCCGGATCGATGTTCGATCTCACGATTCAACGGGTCGCCCGCGAGCTCAACGTGAGCCGGCCGACCGTGTACCGCTACTTCCCCACCGTTCAGGACATCTTCAAGGCGCTGTCCGATGAGACGATCAGAGCGATCTACGACAATCTTCCTCAGCTGCCGCTCGACGATCCGCGGTACCTCGACGAGTTCGTGTCCGTCGCTATGGGTGTGTTCCTCGCTGACGCTCCAGTGATTCGAATCCTCGCGCTCGCCTCGGCTATCGGCCGTTCCTCCGGCGACTGGTATCAGGTTGACCCGGAGTCGCTGCTGATCACCGCGCTGACCTCGATGCCTGCCAGTCACCGGCCGGTGTCAGCGAACTCTCAGACCGCCGCTCGGGTGATGATCACCCAATTCCGAGGTGCGCTCTACGGCTGGGCTGCCGGTTTTCTCTCCGATGAACAGTTCGAACAGGAGGTTCGAAGGGCAGGGTCGTTGACCCTGCTGTGAACCGACATCGGTGTTCAGGGTTTACGGCCGCTTTCGGGGTCGCCGTCGCATTCGTTTCCTTGTTGGTCACCCCGAACAACGTCTCTGCCGGATCAGCGGGAGATCTCGATCTGTCTTTTGATGGCGACGGCTGGAACACCATTTCTGCGAGCGGTGTTTGGTTTGAGGCCACGTCGGTTGTCGTTCAGGCGTCGGGAAAGGTGGTGGTTGCGGGTGCACGGATGGACGGGTTCCAGTTCGATCCGATGATTGCCCGGTTCAACACTGACGGCAGCTTGGACACTTCGTTTGGGTCTGATGGGACGGGGATTGTTGTTGAGCCGTGGCCAGACGGCGAAACGATCTTGGAGTGGGTCAATCGATCCGGTGCAGCTGTTGACGTTGCGCTGCTGTCCGATGACCGGATTGTGGTGACGAGTTCGCCATCAGGCAACAATGAAGAGCACGGCATCATGCTGTTCACCGCCGACGGGGTTTTGGACACCAGCTTCGACGGGGATGGTCGACGCAAGATCGCGAGCGGTGGGCCAGCAATGGACGTGTGGACCACTGCGGTGACCGTGACATCTGACGACAAGATCATGTTCGTCGGAACGAGCCCGGACAACGGCTGGGACTACCGGATGAAGGTGTACCGGCTGAACACCGATGGGTCCAACGACATTTCGTTCAATAACGACGGCATGCGCAACGTCTATTTCCCGAGCTCGGTCGACAACCTCGCCAACGCAGTGGTGATGAGCGGAGACAAAACCATCTTCGGAGGGTCCGCAGCGGCATCGTGGAGCCGTCACGACATGGGTATCGGGCAAATGACAGCTGAGGGCCGCAACGACACTGCGTTTGCTTCAGGTGCCGGCCGAACCTATGTCGATTTCGGTTTTGGTGATTCCGATGTTCGGGAGCTGCTCGTTCAAGCCGATGGAAAAATTGTGGCGATCGGCGAGTCGCAGGTCTTCGATAACGATGACTCCGTCGCGGTCACGCGACTCAACGCCGACGGATCGTTGGACACATCATTCTCCGGTGACGGCAAGTTTGCGTATGACTTCGGCACCGGTGATTCCTACGGGTGGGGTGGTTCCTACGGGTGGGGTGGAGCAGTTGATGCAAGTGGCCGCATCCTGGTCGCTGGCCAGTACAACAACGGCGCTAACGACAAGGCGTTCGTGATGCGGCTCACCACCGCTGGCGAGCTCGATACCACCTTCGGAACAGGTGGCATCAAGACGTTTGACTTCGTCGCCGACCACGACGAGAAGTTCAACGCCATTGTGGTGCAGGGAGACGACATGGTCGTCGCTGGAGGCTCCGGATCCGATCTCCTTGTCGCTCGACTTGACTCACTCGGCGACTTGGACGGGTTCACCGAGATCGACGGCAACTTCGTGCACCCGAATCAGATAGTGCTGAACGAAGACGCACTGGCGTCCTACAACACACCACTCGTGCCATGCGGCCAGCTCACCTTCACCCTCGCCGATGGGATCCCGCCAACCGTCGGGATTCTCACGACCGACGGCGCAGCACGCGCTGACAGCTACGACCCCGACACGCACACGCTCGGCGAAACCGGCTCGGACTCGTCGTCTCAGCCCGGCTTCAACTTCGCCTGGACGTCGCAGTGGGCCCTTCGCTTCGTGGTGTTCGGCGGATGGGTCGGCGGTTCTGGTGAAAAGCACGCCCTTACCGGCTGGACGAACAACAACAACATCACGGACCCAGAGGGCACGAACTACGCGCCAGTCGAGTTCATGCTCGACTACGGAATCGACGGCAACATGCGCCTGTATCGAGACGACGCACTGCTCAAAACCAGCGCCAACACCTTCTCCGGCGA
>RGQW01000125.1 GCA_010029945.1 Actinomycetota bacterium
ACTGGACATCCGACGACGCCTGCAGCAACGAGTGCATCCGACGAGCGGCGCGCAGCCCGGGCCGAAGGACGCCTCCGAGTCCGTCGGAGGTCAACGGGAATACCTCGGTGGTGAGCCAGAACGCTGCCGCGGCGGCCCCAGCCCGTGAGCACTCCAACGAGATCTCCCCAAGGTGAAGTTCATCGCTGGAGAAGTAGGTGTACGGGGACTCGTGCGCATAGTGGGTGCCGACACCGGGATCAGCAAACAGAACCGCACCGCAGCCGTACGGTTGAAGCCCGTGCTTGTGTGGATCGACGACCACCGAATCAGCTCGTGCGATTGCAGAGAAATGGCGAGAGGCGACACCATCGTTCGAGTCGTCGGCAACCAACGCGAAGAAGCCGCCGTAGGCACCGTCGACGTGCACCCGAGCGCCGGCGGCTCGGGCCACGGGGATGATGTCGTCGAGGGGATCGATCGCGCCGATCCCCGTCGTTCCCAGGGTGACAACGACGGTGCCGACGTCATGGGTCTCCAGCACTCGGGCAAGGTCATCCACCGCCATACGTCCGGCATCGTCGACGTCTACGTCGATCACCTCAACACCGAGGACGTTGCCCATGCGCGCGTGCGTGTAGTGAGCATCGCGACTGACGGCGATGACGGAGCCGGGCTTTTCCTCTCTACCCACCCACAGAGCTTCGAGATTCGCGATGGTGCCACTGGAGGTGAGGTGTCCGAGGTGTTGATTCATCCCGAACATGGCGGCCAGGCGCTCCACACACTCTTTCTCCATCGCAGCCGTGGATGGCCCTCCGTCCAGTGCGTGGTTGTTCGGATTGATCAACATCGCGGCTAGATATCCGACCACCGCCACCGGGTGCGGGGGCTTCAACATCTGCCCGGCGTAGTGCGGGTGGAAGAACGGGTACTGCTCATCGGTGAGGCGAACCAAGAATTGATCGAGCGTCTTGCGCCACGCCTCGGCGTCGACAGCACTCACCGGCGCGGACTCAACCCCGCCGTAGGACTCTTGCCAACGTTCGATCGCTTCGACAACCAGCGGGAGAGTCCGGCTCAGATCGACGCCCAAATCCGGGGAGTCCGTCGCCATGGCGCTCACCCTATGCTTGCGAAGCGTGAGCCAGCGCGTCTATACCGGCCCGCGGTCGCAGCCCGGTCGGGGCGGAAACCGGTGGTTTCGACTCATCCCCTGGGTCTTCGTCGCTCTCACGATCGGCCTGCAGATCGCGTGGGTTCTGGTCCCCGACTCGGCACGGGTCGCTGTGACCGCAGCGTCGGTGACGGCCTTCTTCCTTGCCTCCGTCACGCACGCCTTCGTAAATCGTGGGCTCGCATGGACCCTCGGTTTTTTCGTCATCACTCTCGCGTTCGGGTGGCTGATCGAGGTGCTGGGAACAACGACGCAATTTCCGTTCGGTGAGTACGAGTACACGAGCGCTCTCGGGGTTTCCGTGCTCTCCGTGCCGATCCTCATTCCCATGGCGTGGTCGATGGTGGCGTATCCCATGCTTCTCGCAGTTCAGCGCCTGTCGACGACGAGCCTGGGTGTCGCCATCATCGGCGGCTGGCTGCTGATGTCGTGGGATCTGTTCCTGGACCCGCAGATGGTGGGCGAGGGCTACTGGACGTGGACAACGGTCGGTTGGCAACTGCCGGGAATCCCCGGCATTCCGCTGCAGAACTTCCTGGGGTGGTGGCTGGCCGGCATGCTGCTGATGTTCCTGCTCGACAGACTTCCCCGAAAGACCGCGAACGACTCGGCACCGAACACACTGCTGCTGTGGACGTACGCATCCAACGTTCTGGGAGCCGCTGTCTTCTTCGACCGCCCCGCGGTCGCGATCTGGGGAGGAGTCGCGATGGGAATCGTGATCATTCCGTGGGCGTGGCGTTTGTGGAGCCAACCCGAATGGTGAAGCGCCTTCTCCCGGTATTGGCGGTGGGTGCCGTCGCGCTCACCGCCCACGCCGCGTGGAACAGGCGAATCCTTCGGCGCCCGACACCGGTCGATGCGGACATCACCGAGTCGATCGCGGTGCATATCCCCGCCCGGAATGAAGCCGACGCTCTCGGCGACGCCCTGGCGAGCGTTCAGCGGCAACGGGGTGTCCCCCAGGCGACCATCCACGTTCTCGACGACGGCTCATCTGACGGTACGGCCGAGATAGCCGAGCGCGCAGCCGCCGACGATCCGCGAGTGCGCGTCACGTGCGCACCCGATGAGGCACCACCACCAGGATGGCTGGGCAAGAACTTCGCGTGCGCGCGGCTAGCCGAATCGACACCCGATGCGTCGGTGCTGGTGTTCATGGATGCCGATGTGGTTCTCCAACCCGACGCGATCAACGCATTGGTGCACCAGCTTCGGGCCGAGAGCGCCGACCTGATTGCTCCGTATCCGCGGCAGGACGCGGTCACCTGGCTTGAGAGGCTCGTGCAACCGCTCCTGGCCTGGTCGTGGATGACGACCGTTCCCCTCGGCGTTGCACACAGTCGGCAGTGGGCGTCGATGTCTGTCGCCAACGGTCAACTCCTCGTCTTCGACGCCCACGCGTACCGACAATCGGGTGGCCACGCTGCGGTGCGTGATGACGTCATCGAAGACGTCGCCTTGATGCGGGTTGTCCGGCGGGCCGGTCACCGCGCACTAACCGTCGACGGCTCGCATATTGCGTCGTGTCGGATGTACTGCTGCGCAACGGATCTGATCGATGGGTACACCAAGTCGGCCTGGGCGGCCTTCTCCGGAATCGCCGGCTCGATCGCGGTGAACGGACTGCTGCTGGGCATCTACGTCGTCCCGGTGATTGCCGCGGTCGTCGGTCGAGGATCCACGCGCGCCTGGGGTGTTGCCGGGTACGTCGCCGGCGTGGGTGGCCGCGTCGTCGTTGCGCAAGGTACTGGGGAGCGCACATTCCCCGACGCGCTCGCTCACCCGGCCTCCATCCTCGCCTTCACGGCGATCAATGGTGTGTCGTGGTGGCGCCACCTTCGTGGCACAACGCAGTGGAAGGGCCGGAGGTTGTCCGGATGAGTCGCGTCATCGTCATCGGCGCCGGCGCCGGCGGTCTCGCGACGGCGGCACGACTGGCCGTCAAGGGTCACACCGTTCAGCTGTTCGAGGCCTCGCCCCACGTCGGCGGAAAGTTGGCCACCTATCGACGCGACGGCTTCGCGTTCGACACCGGACCGAGTCTGTTCACTCTGCCCGCGGTCTACCGCGATCTATTCATGAAGACCGGCCGACCATTAGAAGAGGAAGTCGATCTCCAGGAAGTGGAGCCGGCTTTCGGCTACCACTTCGCGGACGGAACCACCGCCACCGTTCCCGGTGTTGATCCCGCGCGATGCGCCATCGCGCTTCACGACGCGTTCGGTGGAGACACCGGGACTCAGTGGCGCGCACTCATGGATCGCGCTGGCCAGATGTGGCGACTTACCCGCGGGCCGTTCCTGCAATCACCGCTCGCCGGGTGGCGCACGCTGCTACCGCTGGCGAAACCCGCGGACGTGCGAACGATCGCCCCTTGGTCCACGTTGCGCGGACTGGGACGCTCGATGCTGTCCGACCCGCGCGCCGTGATGCTGCTGGACCGGTACGCCACCTACACCGGATCCGATCCACGCAAGGCGCCGGCTGTCCTGGCGACGGTCCCCTACGTCGAGCAGGAGTTCGGCGTCTGGCATCTCGGAGGCGGTTTGGGCACGCTCGCCGACGCTCTCCACCGGCGATGCATCGAACGCGGGGTCGATGTTCGAACCAGCGTCGACGTCACCGAGGTCACGACCAATCAGGCCGGTGTCACCGGCGTCGTCGCGGACGGTGCGCATCACGAGTGCGACGTGGTGGTCTCGGGCATCGATGCCGGGGTTCTGTACTCCGACCTGCTTCACGACGAGCGTGCAATCAAGGCAGCCCGCTCTATCGACCGATCCGATCCGAGCCTGGCGGGCTTCGTCCTGCTGCTCGCACTTCGCGGCAGAACGCCCGGGCTGCAACATCACAACGTGTGGTTTCCCGAGGACTACGACGCGGAATTCGATGCGATCTTCGGCCGCGCGCCACGACCGGTCGAGGACCCCGCGATTTACGTGTGCTCTCCCGACGACCCCGAGATGCGACCGGACTCCGATCACGAATCGTGGTTCGTGCTGATCAACGCTCCCCGCCACGACCCGGCCGGGGGTGTGGATTGGACCAGCCCAGGACTCGCCGAGGGGTACGCCCAACGAATCCTCGACCTGTTGGCCCAGCGCGGCGTCGACGTTCGCGACCGGGTCCTGTGGCACGAATGGCGAAGCCCCGCGGATCTCGAGCGCACAGCGAGGGCTCCGGGCGGATCGATTTACGGAACAGCAAGCAACGGCCCGCGCGCCGCGTTCGCCCGACCAACGAACGCCTCACCTATCCCCGGCCTTTTCCTCGTCGGCGGGAGCTCGCACCCCGGCGGCGGGCTTCCGCTGGTGGGCATGGGTGCGGAGATAACAGCGTCTCTTGTCGGACGGGGCTAGCGAGAGCCGCACCCTGATTCGCGTGCGCTCGCTACGCTGGCGCGGTGCCTAATGACACGTCTGATCTCACGTCTGAACTGATCCGGGCGCCGCTGGACGCAGCGGACCTTCGACCACGCATTCAGGCAACGATCGACGACGTTCTCGCCCGACAGGGCACGCTGCTGGCGAACGTCAGCCCGGATATGGAACCACTCGTCTCCGCATTACGGGATCTGCTTGCCGGCGGTAAGCGACTGCGTCCGGCGTTTGCGTACTGGGGCTGGCGGGGCGCCACGACCGACGTCACTTTGGGATCTGCCGAGGAGACGGCCGTCGTTCACGCCGTCACGGGCTTGGAATTCCTGCAGGCGTGCGCCCTCATTCACGACGATGTGATGGATGGGTCGGATACCCGGAGAGGCCTGCCGGCGGCTCACCGACGTTTCGCCGGAGTCCACCGCAACGAGCAATGGTTGGGCTCACCCGAGTCCTTCGGAGTG
>RGQW01000126.1 GCA_010029945.1 Actinomycetota bacterium
ACTAAACCCCCGATCCCTGCGCCGACAATTGCTCGTCGAAGGACACCGCACTGCGTTCCGATGGCCCGCCGGCGGGCTCGTGCCAGAGCTCTTCGATCGACACTAGCCCCTGCTCTTCGTCCATGACCTCGCAGTCATCACACACGCGTGCGGCCTTCGTCGGGTCGACGTGACCCACGAATCGAAACACGAATTCCTGCGAATCGTGAGAGATCGTTGCCCGAGCCGAGGATCCCGGCACGGCGACATCGAGAAGTCGCCGAACATCATCGAACGTGTCCAGGCCGTCACGAGCAGACACGGTGTCCGCAACCACGACGTTCAAGTCGATATCCCGATCGTGAGCCACCGCGACCAACCGCAGCAGGTCGCGCTCGATCATCGAGGACTCGGGCCGAAGGCGCATCACCGATCTCAGCATCCGCTCATAACGTGCACACGTCCGTCGCACATCGTCGTCCTGTGGGTCGATGTCTCCTCGCGCGATACCGCGAAGCATTTCGCTCAACGCATCGGTGTCGACATCGGCGTATCGCTTTTGCGCATTCGCCACCTTGCCTCGGCTCACCGCCAAGGCCGTGCGCTCTGTCCCCGCCTCCTGACGGTCCGCCTGCGTCTGCCGGTACGTCCGACGAAGACCCCACCCCATCACCATGGCGATAACGATGACGAAGGTTCCCGGCTTGGCGAGTTCCACCAGCTGCCCTTCCTGACCGATGAGCCACGCGATGATCGCCAGCGGCCCTGTCCATCGAGGACCCGTCGCCACAACAACAAAGAGAAACACCGCGCTGACTTCGGACGTCCAATCCCCCACCGGGTTGCGTACGGCCTGGGCCTGAACCTCCACCAGCATCATGGCGGGCACCAAGACGAGCGCGGCGACGCATGCCCACGACGGCATCCATACAAATCGCCGTTCCCGTGAGGCGAGAAGAAGGACGGCGGCCATGGACAGGAACAGTGCGAGTGCCAGGAGATTGACGTCGGGCCGCTGCGCAAAGTTCCACGTCACCAGGGCGGAATACGCGGTGAAGAGGGTAAACGCGGACACCATCGGCACACCCACCGCCCGCAGGGGCGACATCGAGTTGACCGATCGTTCAGGAACGAACGCCGTGACCGGCACCTCCAGCGTCACGCGCGTTCCACCTCGAGGATCATCCCCCACCGTCGATCGACCCCCAACGCTCTCCATGCCCTCGCCGATGATGCTGTTCACCCCAAAGCCCACGGGGGATCCCCCGACGCCACAGCCGTCGTCGTCAACGCGAACGCTCCACCAGTCCCCTTGCGACTCGTGGACTACTCGCCCCTTCACCGTCACCGTGGTGGCGCGCGCATGCCGATGCGCGTTGATCAGCGACTCTCGAACAGCACTCGCGAGAGCACCGTACGTAGCGTCATCGACTTCTCCCCCGGCCAGGTCTCGACTCAAGTCACCGACAAGGTGCACCTGCACGCCCGTGGCTTCCAGGTCGACGATGGCACCGGCAAGGTCAACACGCAGGTCCCCGGTCCATGACGGGCCCGCCATCGACCCTTCGGACAGCAACGTCAGTACCTCGGCTGACTCCTCGGCGCGCTCGCGCACGCGATTCTGGGTGTCGGCATCACTGCCGAAGCCGCCCCGGTTGATAGCCGTCAAGGTATTCAGGACCGTTTCGTGAAGCCGGGTTTCCGCAGAGGTAATCGATGCGTCCGCAAACTCGCTCCTTGCCCGTGCGCGGTGTTGATTGCGAAGCTCGGCTGCTGAGTCGTCTCTGTCCATCGCTGATCGCAACAAGCCGTTGCGAGCCGCAGCACACGCGAGGCCCAGGGTGAGCGCGTACAGCGGATACACCATCGCCAGCGACCATGCCTGTCCCGCCTGACCCGCAACCACCACAACCGACACGAGCACCGCGTCGACGGTGACCATGGTGGCAATGACGATGACGGCCACCCGGCGGGCGAGAATCAGTCCGGCCAGACCGGACGCAAGGTTGACGATTGATGCACCGACGAGCCAACCGTCCGCCCCGGTGACCGAATTCGCCGTCAAGATCAACCCAGAGACAGCCAGAGCCGCCATGGCCGATATCTGTATTCGCTGAGCAACAACCAGGCTCCGGCGTGGGCCAAACAGTGCCACCAAGGTTGCCAACCAGGCAATGATCGACGCAGCGATGAGAAGCGATGCAAGATCGCGAACCCCAGCAGTCACCGTTCCGCGCAGCGCCGGATCTCCGGCGAACCACAACGCTTGCCAGACGGCACCGAAGACGACGAGGCCACGGACGGTTGCCGTCATCTGCTCTCTCATCGCTGTCCATCCGAACGGGTCACCAGTGCGCCGGGGTTCATGATCCACCCGGGGTCGAGGGTTGTTTTCATCGCGCGAAGGACGTCCTCGCCAACGGGGCCGATGGCTGCAGGCAGAAAGTCGCGGTGGTCGCGTCCCACTCCGTGGTGGTGACTGACGGCGGCACCGCACTCGGCCAGCGCGTCCATGATGGCGGCCTTCGCGGACCGCCATCGATCCATCGATGCCCGTGGGTCGCTGCGCGCACCGGCCAGGACCGTGAAATACAGCGAGGCTCCGACCTCGTAACTGTGCGAGATGTGTGCCATGACGTAACTGTCGTCGCCGAGTTCCGCGCGAACGACCTCCGCAAGCGTGTGGTGGGTGTCATCAATCGCAGACCACACCACGACGGTCTCGAAGGTCTCCACGAGGTATCCCGCGTCCATCATCGCGTCGCGCTGGTAGGGGCCGAGGAACCGGGACGCGACCCACGAGCGACCAGGTCGCCCACCGATGGACACCGCACCTGCGTCGGCGAGTCTCTCGCGGGCAAAGGCGCGCATGGCTGCCAGCGTGGTGGCCGACTCGGACTCCCAGCCGACAATGATCAACGAACCCGGAAGGGCTCGACGCATGCGCACGTACATCGAGAAAGCCCCACCCAGCACACCGCCGGGTCCCGACATCGTCAGCAACGCCCTCGTTTCCGCTTCATCCGATGCCCGCACGATCGTGGGTCGCAGCGGTGAACGTGTCAACGCGCGAACAACATTGGCGGCCGCAGAGAAATCCCCGGGCACGATCGCCGCGGAGTACTCGCGAAACGTGGGGAACGCTCGCACGCGCAGGTCGGCGGAGGTGACGATTCCCAGCGCACCCTCACTTCCCAACACGACGTGGCGCAGATCGGGGCCGGTCGCGGACGCGGGATAACCACCCACCGACAGCGTCCCAACTGGCGTGGCCACCTCGGCACCCACGAGAAGGTCTTCGATCCGTCCGTACCCGCTCGAGGATTGGCCCGATGAACGGGTCGCGATGTATCCACCGATGGTTGCTCGCTCGAACGATTGCGGAAAGTGGCCCAGGGTCCAGCCGCGCTCATTCAGGTAGGACTCGAGTTGCGGGCCCGTCGCACCGGCCTGGACGGTGACGATCCCGGACTCGGTGTCTAGGTTCTGCACGTCTGACATGCGATCCAGCGAGCACACCACCACCGTGTCGAGGTCGGGAGTGTCCACGCCCCCGGTGACCGATGTTCCGCCACCCACGGGCACCACGGCGATCCCCTGCGCCGAACACGCCGCAAGCACCTCGAGAACGTGGTCGTGACTCGTCGGGAAGACCACGGCGTCGGGTAGCCGAGCCGCCTCTCCCGCCCGCCAACTCATCAAGTTCAGGTAGGACATGCCACGCGAGAACCGCGCCCGCAGGGACGCCTCGAGACTCCACTCCACGCCGGGGCAGAGCGCACGCATCCGCTCGGGCGTCAGGGCAGAGTTGTCGTGAAGCGTTTGGCCAGCGCCTCTGCCGGCGGTCTCGCTCGGGCCGGGGGCACCGAGCGGCTCCCCCAGGCGTGCACGCGCGAACGCTTCGGTTCTTGGGTCGAGAACACGTCCCGACGGCGCCTCGCCCCACGCCCCCAGCGGTGCCCCGTGATCCACAGGACGAAGCCTGCCATGCAGGCACCGATCACCGGGGGTACCGTCAGGATTAATGAAAGCGTTTACTACCGGAGGTGACGTGGAGACGACGTACGTTCCGATCGGTGATCCGTCCTCGGATCTCTCGCGGGAGCGCCGTCAACGGGAGTGGAGCGCGCTCCTTGACGAGCACACACGCGACCACACAGGCGGCCCGACGGTGGACGTCGTGGTCATCGGCGGTGGCATCACCGGCACCGGGATCGCGCTCGACGCTGCGAGCCGTGGGCTTCGAACCGTCCTCGTCGAACGCGAGGACCTCGCCTTCGGCACCTCTCGCTGGTCGAGCAAGCTCGTGCACGGAGGGCTCCGGTACCTGGCCACGGGTCATGCAGACGTAGCTTGGGAAAGCGCTGTCGAACGCGGCCACTTAATGACGACCATCGCCCCGCACCTCATTCGGGCGCTGCCGCAGATCGTTCCGGTGATGACCGACACGTCGATGCTCTCGGCGGCGGTGACCAGGGCCGGATTCCTCGCCGGCGATCTTCTGCGCATGTACCTGCGCTACGCGGAGCAGCAGCGCTGGCAGTCGGAAATCCTCTCGGAGCGGCAAGCGGAGCTCGGCGGATACCGAGAAGTGGTGGTGCGCCTGGCCGGCGGCGACGGCGTTTACGGCAAGCTGAAATTCGAATCGGGCGCCCATCGCGTGCAGCGGGTGCCCGCCACCGAATCCCAGGGACGCATTCACACCTCCGCCTGCACCGTGGCCGTACTTCCCGAACCGGAGGAGACCGCCGAGGTCGAGCTGAACAAGGAGGATCTCCGCATCGATACCTTCCGGGCATCTGGTGCCGGCGGGCAGCACGTGAATAAGACCGATTCGGCCATTCGCATCACGCACTTGCCTACGGGTATGGTGGTGGAGTGCCAAGACGATCGCAGCCAACATCGCAATAAAGATCAAGCCATGAAGGTCCTGGTCTCACGCATCA
>RGQW01000127.1 GCA_010029945.1 Actinomycetota bacterium
AACCCGTCCCAACCGATCGTCGGGGATGGATCGCTGCAGCACAGTGTCCGCGCACACCTTGACCGACTGTCCAGCCAAGCCGATGGACGCGGCCCCTGCGACTAGCGTCACCAGCTGCGGGTTGATGGCCGTGGCGGTGAGCAGTCCGAAACCGATCACCGCTCCTTGCACCATCACGATGCCCACCCAGGGACCGATACCGATTCGTCGCGTCATGGTGGGTGTCACGACTGCTCCGAGGAACGCTCCGACGGCCGCGCCGGCGGTGGCGAGGACGAAGTCACCCAGTGCCGCGTCGACGTCCGTGGGCGGATGCAGGCTCCCGCGAACCAACAGCAGAGCGCCGGCCGTGAGGACTCCGAAAACGAACCGGTTCACGATGATCGTCACCATTATGTTGCGCGCCGGAACTTTCTCCCACAGCGTCCGTGCACCGAGGACGAGTCCGCGAGCGACGCCGGCGAACGTATCGACCGGTGCCCCGTGGTCGGGTCCGAGTGCGTGGGCGGCCAACCGGGTGGCGAGGAAACTCGCGATTATGAAGGAAACAATCGCAGCGACGAGAACAACCTGACTTCCGGCATCACCGCCGCCGGCGAAGGCTCGAATCCCGACGCCGATGATCCCCCCAACTCCCACAGCTATGGTTCCGGAGGTTGGAGCGAGGGCGTTTCCGGTGATGAGTTCACGACCGTTGACCACGTGCGGCATCGACGCGGACAAACCAGCGAGGATGAACCGACTGACGCCGAGCACGATCAGCACGAAAAGTCCGAGGACGAAGTCCGCCTGACCCGCGCCAACAACCACGATGATCGGCACGGTGAACAGCGACTTCAGCAGGTTCGCTCGTACGAGGACGTTGCGTCGCTGCCAACGGTCGAGCAGCACCCCGGCGAAGGGACCGATGAAGGAGTAGGGCAGCAGCAAGATGGCGAACGCTGCGGCGACGCGCACGGCATCTGGTTCACGCTCGGGGGAGAACAACACGAACGTCGCGAGCGCCGATTGCAGCAGTCCGTCCCCGAATTGACCAGCGAGTCGGATGCTGTAGAGGCGGCGGAAGTTGTGGCTCGCAAGAACAGACCGAAGGGCACCGCGTCCAGGGTTCGAGGAGTCCTGAACAGCCATGGCGAAAGGCTACGGGTCTCGTAGACTCAGTGAATGGCTGTTCCACGTGGCGGAAGTGGGCGCACGATTTCGGTGCGCGGCTCACTGGTGCGCGGTGAGTCGGCCTCGCGTACATCCGCGTCGGGCAAAAAGAGACGTCGCGAGCCCTTGCCTCCGCCCGAGCCGGTCGCGGACCCACAAGCACCGAGAGCGGTCGTCGATTACGCACTGCAACGACGGTCGGATATTCGACGATTCCACCGCGGGGGCATTCTCAGTAGTGACTTCTGTGATGCCGATCCGTACCTCGTGAAGGCGGCCACGTTCCACGGTGAAGCGACCGATGAGAATTGCCCGGCGTGCCATTCGGTGAATCTGGTCACCTTGAATTACGTCTACGGCGACGAACTGGGGCCGTACTCGGGTCGGATCCGGGAAACCGAGAATTTGCCGTCGCTCGCCAATCGGTTCGGGGATATCGGTGTGTACCTCGTCGAGGTGTGCCCCGACTGCCACTGGAACTACCTATTACGGACATATCGGATAGGAGATGGCACGGTTCGCCGGGCACTTCCCACGCCTGCCGACCTCCGGGAACTCGATTAGTCCCCTCCTGCCGCGTTGACGGCGTGCCGTCACCGGTCCAGGGGGGATTTCTGGTGCACTTGGTCTATTGAATCCCAGGAGTCACACCCCTCCCTGTGGCCCCAAGGATTCAGGCGCGCGCAGGAGCAGGTTCCCTTCCCCGACCTGGTGAGGACATGACCAACAGGAGACCGACGCAGCGAGGCACCCGAGCTCGCTCCTCGAGTCGACCTCGCTCGGCTTCGCGTTCAAGTTCGCGTTCGAGTTCAAGTTCGAGCGGGCAACGCCGATCCGCTGACCCGCGGTCGGTCCCTCCCAAGAATCCGAGTACCCCGGGTCGTCGATTTCGCACGCACGAGTCCGGCGGCGCAGCGCCACGATCACGCGGTGGCCGTCGGTCTGGTGGTCCTAACGGTGGCGCAGGCAATGGCGGACGCGGTCGCCCACCGAACGGTCGTCGTTCATCAGGGTCCGGCGGTCGTCCTCCGCGGCCACGTCGTTCACCGCTGAAGGTCTTCTTGTGGGGAGTTGCGGCGTTTTTCGCGCTGACGACCACCGCGGCTGTCGTGGCGTTCAGTGTCGTTCTCGCGCGCACCGAGGTGCCGACCCCTAACGACCTCGCCACAACCGAAGCGACCGTGGTGTATTACGCGGGAGGTAAGCACGAAATCGGACGGCTCAGTGACGCCAACCGACGCGCAAGCGACTTGGAGCAGATCCCCCTGCACGTTCAAGAGGCGGTACTCGCAGCAGAAGACCGTGGGTTCTACGACCACGGAGGAATCTCACCCATCAGCATCGCGCGTGCAGCCGTGAATAACGTCTTTGATTCTGGTCCATGGATGCAAGGTGGGTCGACTATTACCCAGCAGTACGCCAAGAACGCGTTCTTGACCCAAGAACGCACGTGGAAAAGAAAGATCAAGGAAGCGCTGCTTGCCTTCAAACTCGAAACCTTGGTCTCCAAGGAACAGATCCTCGAGGACTACCTCAACATCGCCTTCTTCGGCCGGGACGCCTACGGAATCGAAGCGGCTGCCATGGCCTACTTCAACAAACCGATCGAGAACGTGACGTTGAGCGAAGGCGCGGTTCTCGCCGCGATCATGAACAATCCTGGACGGCTCAACCCCGACGAAAACATGTCCACGCTTCGTGGTCGGTGGCAGTACGTGCTGGACGGGATGCTCAGTCAAGGGTGGATTACTGAAACCGAGTACCACAGCGCTCAGTTTCCAGAGATCGCCAAGCGCCAAGCAGGCAATCGACTCGGCGGTCAAACCGGGCACCTGTTGAACGCCGTCCACCAGGAACTACTCGCGCTCGGTGTCGACGAGACACAGATCCAGCGCGGCGGACTCACCGTGGTCTCCACCTTCAGCCGCAAGGCCCAACGCTCGGCTGAACGGGCCGTCCGCAAGCTCGGTCCGGAATCGAAGACCAAGGGCGTGCGTATCGGGCTCGCTTCCGTTCGACCGGGAACCGGTGAAGTGGTCGCGATGTATGGCGGCAAAGACTTCATCGACGATCAGATCAACAACGCGACGCGACAGTTCGCTCAGGCGGGATCTACCTTCAAGCCGTTCGCGCTCGCCGCAGCGTTAGAGAACGAAGTTCCACTCAAGAGTTACTGGCAGGGCGACTCTCCAGCCAAGATCAAGGGGTACGAACTCACCAACTACAACGACGAGTCCTACGGAGAAATCACACTCCTCGAAGCGACCCGCGAATCGGTGAATACCGCGTACGTCGCCATGGAAGATGCGGTGGGAGTCGATCGGGTCGCGGACGCAGCCGTGCGCGCGGGGATTCCCAAGCGAACCCCGGGCATGAACTTGAAGAATCTGGACCTGACTTTCGTCCTGGGCACGGCATCACCGTCGGCGGTGGACATGGCGAACGCTTACGCGACCTTCGCGGCCCGTGGGGAACGAGCCAAGACCACGTTCGTCCGCAGAATCATCGATAACAACGGCGAGGTTCTGTATAAGCACGAGCCGTCGACGAAGAGAGTCTTCTCGAAAGATGTTGCCGATACCGTCACGTACGCACTGACCGATGTTGTCTCCCGTGGCACCGGCGCCACAGCGCGTGATCTAGGTCGCCCAGCGGCAGGGAAGACCGGAACGACGGATATGAACAAGAGCGCCTGGTTCGTCGGCTTTACACCGCAATTGGCGACAGCCGTGTTCATGACGAAGGAGAATAAGAAGGGCATTCCTGTGTCGCTCTCGGGGACGGGCGGGCGCGAGACCGTGACCGGGGGCAGTTTCCCCGCCTCCATCTGGACCGGTTTCATGAAGGGTGCGTTGAAGAAGACCGACGTCGCGGAGTTTCCGGACCCGCCGAGGGGTTCCCTGAAGGGAATGGACTGCCCGGAGATCCTGCCTCCGGACATGGAGGAAGTGCCGCTGGGATGTCCCACCCCGGAGGTGATCGAAGACTTCGGTCCTGACCCCGGACTCGAGGAAGCAAACCCTGAAGACCCGGAGCAGTTAGGCCCGGATCAAGGTGAGCCCGGTGAAGAACCAGCAGACCCAGCTCCGGCAGAACAACCCGCCGACCAAGAAGGCACGGTCACTGCGTCGGCGGAATTCGGCGCACAAGAGAATGCTCGTACGTCGGGCAAGAAGAACAAGAAGAAGTCCGAGTAATCACCCGCGGGAGGCACACCCAGTGAGCGTGCCGTCATCGCACGAGTCTCGAGCACGGCCAACACGAAGCGACCCGGTTGTTGCGGCGAGTGCTCCGATCATTGGCGGCCCACTCGGTGAGCGCGTCGCTCGAGTAGCGCCGCCGTGGAGCGTTCTTCGCGTACTGATCCTGCTCGCCACTCTCGGCTACGTCGTCGGCTACTTCCTCGATTACGCATGCATCGACGGATTGTGGGCGTCCCCCGACCGGTATGAGCACCTGTGCTACTCCGACATTCCAGCGTTGTTCGGGTACCGCGGCTTCGCCGAAGGACTTATCCCCTACCTGCAGACCCCTCCCGGCGGCCAACCATTGGAGTACCCGGTCTTGACGGGTGTGTTCATGTGGGTCTCGACCCTGCTCGCCACCCCGGTGTCGGGTATTGCTGGATCGGTGCCGATCGTGGCGTTCTTCAACGTCAACGTGATCGGACTCCTGGTGTTTCTCCTCGTCGCGGTTGTCGCGACGGCGTTGACCGTGCGACATCGACCATGGGATGCCGCCATGGTTGCTGTGGCCCCCACGATGATT
>RGQW01000128.1 GCA_010029945.1 Actinomycetota bacterium
GGACTACTGCCGCTCCCTGATGCAGTGGCCGAGGAATTGAAGCGGGTACGGGTCCGACGGTTGGCGGAGACCCTGCAGACCGATGAGGGGTCGATGGCGAAGCTGCGACGAGTGGGTGCCATGCCGGGTGCCGATGTGAAGGCTCGTCGCCTCGAAGATTCGGTGACGATCGGGAGCGCAGGCGAATACGTCGAACTGTCTGCCGAAGACGCGCGACACATTCTGGTGGAGGCCAGAACGTGAACGATCTGCCCGAGGCTCTGTCCGTTTCCGGTCGCACGGCATTGGTGACCGGCGGAGGGACCGGTATCGGGCGAGCGTGTGCTCTCACGTTGAGTGCGCGGGGAGCGAAGGTCTATGTCCTCGGTCGGACCCAAGCCTCGCTTGAGCAGACGCAGAGCATGGCTGCACCAGGATCAATCGAGACCGTTGTCGCCGACGTGCGCGAGAGCGATCAGGTAGACGAAGCGTTGCAACGCATCCTGGCGGAAGGCACGCTGGACATTCTGGTGAACAACGCGGGTGGTCAGTTCATCTCTGCAGCCGAGCAGATCACGCCCAAAGGCTTTCGAGCGGTCATGCGCTTGAATCTCGACGCCACCTGGTATCTGACAACACAAGTGGCGTCGCTGTCGATGCTTGCGAACGGCTACGGCAAGGTTGCCTGCATCACGATGACACCGAGCCGAGGAATGCCGGGCATGACTCACTCGAGTGCATCGCGGGCGGCCGTGGAGTCCCTCGTCCGCACCTGGGCTGCGGAATGGGCATCACGCGGGGTCCGAACCGTTGCGGTCGCGCCGGGAATCGTTCACACAGAAGCCATGGAGCGCTACGGCATCGACCCTGCGCAGGTGGCAACCGTCGTACCCGCGGGCCGCCTGCAAACACCCCAGGAAGTGGCGGAACTCGTGGCCTTCTGCGCCGCACCGGCCGGCGATTACATCACCGGAACGACCCTGGTGGCAGACGGTGGTCTGAACGTGTCCGCACCGTCACCGCTGCAGGCCTGAGGAAACAGCGGGCGCGCAAACTCCTAGATTCCGGCGCCAGCCAAGCTCGCTGCGCGAGTGAAGTCAGGACGAAGGGGCATACCGGAAGATCCGCCAGGGCCCAACTTGACGCCGAGAGTTTGGTGCAGCTGGATGGTGTCGAGGTCGAAACCGAGCCGCGAAGCTGCCATGTATAGGCGCCAGACCCGAGCGGTACCCAATCCCGCTTCGGCGACGGCCTCGTCCCAGTGATCCTCGAGGTTTTCGCACCAGTGCTTGAGAGTGAGTGCGTAGTGTTCGCGCAGGTTCTCCTCATGCCGAATCTCGAAACCGGCAGAGTTCATTGCACTCATGATGTAGCCGGGCCCCGATAGTTCTCCGTCCGGGAAGACGTACCGGTTGATGAAACTCGTCCGGTAGTGAGACGGCTCGTCATTGTTGGGTCGAGTGATGGTGTGGTTGAGCATCCGACCCTCTTCACGAATCTTGCTGTAGAGGAAAGAGAAGTACGACGGATAGTTCGCGCGGCCGATGTGTTCGGTGAGTCCGATGGACGAGACGGCGTCGAATTCTGATTCCGGCACATCGCGGTAGTCGCTGAAGCGAATCTGGGCCTGCCCCTCGAGCCCTGCATCGGCAATCGCCTGCTGACCCCACTCTGCTTGCTGCGCCGACAGAGTGACGCCGATCGCGTTGACCCCGTAGTTCTTGACCGCGTGCAGGACCATGCCTCCCCAGCCACAGCCCACATCCAGCAGGCGCATCCCCGGACGGAGTCCGAGCTTGCGGCAGACGAGGTCGAACTTCTCCTCCTGCGCTACCTCGAGCGAGGCGTCGGCATCGGGGAACACCGCGCACGTGTACGCCATGGATGGCCCCAGGACCCAGCGGTAGAAGCGATTGGAGACGTCGTAGTGGTGATGAATCGCCTCGGCATCGCGGCCCTTGGAGTGCCGGCGTCCTCGCAGTCGCCGCTCCTGGGGCGGCGGTGTGGGGCGTTTCAAGGCCTGCGGACCAAACGCCTTGGCCAAGTCGAGCTTGTCCCGCCACGACAGGTGCGAGGTATCGAGGGGATACAGCCGGCTGAGGGCGGTATAGGCGTCGCCGATGATCTCAAGATCGCCGCTGACGTAGGCGCGTGCGAGCCCGAGTTGTGAGGGAGCCCCGGCGAGGAATTGCACGGCGCGCGGGCTGCGAATCTCCAGGATGACGTCGTTGTCCTGTGGTCCCACACTCGATCCGTCGTATGCGCGAAAACTGACCCGTCGATCGGGGGTGATGATTTTCGAAAACGCGTCCGCGAGGTTCATCGCTGCTCCACCACTTTCTCGTAAAGACCCAACAGTCGCCCGTGGGGGTCGTACTCCTTCTTCAGGCGCTCGTACTCGTGTCCTCCGTAGATCGACCAGAAGGTGTCTTTGTCGTAGAAGGCCGTTGAATACAAAGACTTGCGTCCATCGAATTCGATGACTTTCTGCTCGATTCGCCTATTCACTCGACCGTCGCTTGGGTCGCCGCCATCGGAGAGGGGAACGGTGGACCAGAAGCCGACGTTGACGTAAAGCTTGCGCGGGTCGAACTCATACAACGGCCACCGAGCATCGGGGTCTCGTTGCCGCAAAGGACAAACCCAAATCGGCTCGATCCCTACTTCCTCATGGAAGAAATCGAGAAACGCCGGCAGCGCATCCGCCGGAACCTCGATGTCCTGCACCACGTGCTCACGTGGCGGTCGCCCTCGGAGCGCATCGGTGCGCGACGAGACGTTGTACTTGCGATCGAGGGCGATGAACTTCCAATAGACATCACTGCGGAGTTTGGACTTCGGCCACCAACGTCGAATCGCCGGCTTCTGCGCACCGAATGCTCGCGAGCACCAGAACCAATCGGTGTCCCACCGCCACAGGTAATCGTGAATGGTGACGACGTCCTGTGACTTCTCTTGAATGGATCGGTAGTAGATGCCCATGCCGGTGTAGTCGCTGATCGACATTCCGGTGGGAAGTCGACTGACCATCTCGCCGAGAGTCAGATACTGCTCTGAGGGGGTGAAGACTGTCCCATCGAGAAAGTCGACTCGGGTTCCCTCGTACTCCATGGCGGCGCTGATGGTGGTGATTGCCGCCGTCATCGCTTCCGCGGAATCGAACTTCAGGTGGCGTAGGTGAACGAAGGGCTTGGTTGGTTCGAGTTCGATCTTCAGTCGGAGCGCGTATCCGAGTGATCCGTAGGAGTTGGGGAAGCCGAAGAAGAGGTCACGGTGGGGATCATCGGCCTGGGGAGTGATGGTCAGTACGTCTCCGTCGCCAGTGAGGATGTCCATCTCGATCACGGACTCATGCGGCAGGCCGCTGCGGAAGCTCGCGCTTTCGATGCCGAGGCCGGTGACAGCTCCACCCAGAGTGATCGTCTTCAACTGCGGAACGCACAGGGGCATCAGGCCATAGGGGAGCGTCGCCTGGACGAGGTGCTCGTAGGTGGTCATTCCGAGAACCTCGGCGGTATTCGTGTCGGGATCGACATGAAGGACCCCGTCGAACGCCGTCACGTCCAATCGGCCGGTCGCCGAATTCTCGCGAGGACGGAACAGGTTGGAAGTGGATTTTGCGAGACGTAGCGGCTGGCCGGGAGGAACTGCCGAGAGTTGGCGCCTCAGATCGACAACGAGCGCGTCGTAGCGCGCGCGCCATCCCAGGGAAGTTTCCACGCTCACGTCGCACAACCGTAATGCCCCGTCCGCCGGGCCGGGCAGGAGATAGATAACAAAGTGACGCACAATGGTCGATATGGAGGGCTATCGGGCACCTGAGCCGGCCACCGGGGTGGATTCGGCGGCTACCACCGAGCACGAGTCGTGGATCCACCGACCGTGGGTTCCGTGGGCGGCAGGCGCTGTCGCCTTCACGCTCACGATCTTGGCCGGCATCGTGGTTTTCGCGGACGCGGTGTGGCGCAACGTCGAAATGCAGAACCTCCTCGAGCGAGTGGAGGCTTCAGAGCAGGCTATGCAGGATCTCCAGGAAGCGACCGCGGCCGCCTTCGAGGATCACGGTGGCGAGGGCCAGCAGCAAAAACTCGACGCCGAACTTCGCAGCCTGGCCGCAGATGCAGAGCAAGACATCGCTGCAGCGGGGGGCGACGTATCGGATCTGCCCATTGCCATCTGGCACTCAGATATCGAACGTGCCCGGCAGGCATACCTTGACCACAACAATGCCTGGCAGGAGTACATGGCGCGCGCCTCGGAGTCTGCCTCGGAATTCTTGGCTCCCCAGCCGCTGGTGAACGAAACGTTCTTCGATGCTGAAGAGCCGTTCTATCGGGCGGTGCCGGTCCCCGATCTCTTCGGGCTCTCGGACCAGGTGGCGTTGATCTTCGCGGATGTTGAGGAGCAGGAGTCATCGGGTCAGTTGGTCTCTCGACTCGTGCACACGACTCAAGCGACCGGCTGCGACTCCGGCTGATCGGTGGGCTGTTCGGCCCGCGCCAACGCGCTCGGCCACCACACTTTGCGGCCGATGTCGTAGGCCAGAGCCGGCACCAGGGTGGTCCTGACGATAAAGGCGTCGATCAATACGCCGAGGGCGACGGCGAAGCCCACTTGGCGGAGTGCGACGAGCGGAAGAACTCCGAGTACCAGGAAAGTGGCGGCGAGAACGATGCCGGCGCTGGTGATGACTCCACCGGTCACGGTGAGTCCACGCAGGATGCCGGGTCGTGTTCCGATCGTCTTTGACTCTTCGCGCACTCGCGTCATGAGGAAGATGTTGTAGTCAACGCCCAAAGCAACGAGGAAGACGAACGCGAAAAGTGGGAAGGACGCATCGGCTCCGGGGAAGTTGAAGATGTGATTGAAAGCGATAGCGCAGGCACCCAACGTCGCGAAGAAAGACAGGATGACGGTGCCGATCAAGA
>RGQW01000129.1 GCA_010029945.1 Actinomycetota bacterium
GGTTGGACGGCGAATACTGGACATCGCCTGAGCACTCTTAAGATCTCGCGGTGTGGCTCTCACCCTAGGCATCGTCGGATTGCCGAATGTCGGCAAATCGACGCTGTTTAACGCCTTGACGAAGAACGACGTGCTCGCCGCGAACTACCCTTTCGCGACGATCGAGCCGAACACCGGTGTTGTTGGTGTGCCCGATGGTCGTTTGGCGCATCTGGCGCGCATCTTCGACTCTGCGGAAATCATCCCCGCCACCGTCACCTTCGTCGACATCGCTGGAATCGTGAAGGGCGCATCGGAAGGAGCGGGGCTCGGGAACAAGTTCCTGGCGAACATTCGTGAATCCAATGCGATTTGTCAGGTGCTACGCGCGTTTCACGACGACGACGTTGTGCACGTGGAGGGTCGGGTCTCGCCGGCTGACGACATCGAGACGATCAACACAGAGTTGATCCTGGCCGATCTTCAGACTTTGGAGAACGCGATACCGCGCTTGACGAAAGAGGCGCGCAACGACAAGACGAAGGCACCGGTACTTGCTGCGGCAGAGCAGGCCGTGGAGATTTTGAACAAGGGAACAACGTTGTTTTCCGCCGGATTTGATGCCGAGCCGGTGCGCGAGCTGTCTCTTTTGACGGCGAAGCCGTACGTGTACGTCATCAATTGCGACGAGCAACAACTCACCGATGACGAATTCAAGAGCCGAATGCGTGAACTCGTGGCACCCGCAGAAGCAGTGTTCCTCGATGCCAAAGTGGAAGCGGAGCTCGTGGAATTGCCGGCAGATGAAGCTTTGGAATTGCTGCAGTCCGGACTTTCAGAAAGGTTTCATCAAGGCCGAGGTGGTCTCCTACGACGAATTGCTGGATGCGGGATCAATGGCGGAGGCCAAGGCGCGAGGCAAGGTCCGGATGGAGGGCAAGGATTACGTGATGGCCGATGGTGACGTCGTCGAGTTCCGCTTCAACGTGTGATTGAGCACGGACGGGAACGCAACGAGGCGATGGTGAAAGACGGTTCTGGTCTCGTCACTCGCCCCGAATCACCACCGGATGTCGATGACATTCGAGCCGTGAACATTGCGGCATTCGAAACAAGCGAGGAGGCCGACCTTGTCGACGCGCTCCGCGGAAGTTCCGCGTGGATCGACGGGCTCTCCTGGGTGGCGACCACCGCAGCTGGTGATGTTGTCGGTCACGCGCTGCTGACTCGCTGCACCGTGGGTGAATCTGCGGGGTTGTGTTTGGCGCCGTGCGCAGTGGATCCGCGTTATCAAGGGCAAGGCATAGGTTCGGCGGTCATCGAAGCAGCACTAGAGGCCGCTCGAGTTCGGGGTGGAGACTTCGTCGTCGTTCTCGGCCACCCCGGTTACTACCCGAGATTCGGTTTTCGACGAGCTAGTGACTACGGCATCGGCCTGTCGATCGACGTTCCTGCCGATGCGCTCATGGTGATGACGTTGAACGACGATGCATCTGTCTCTGCCGGAACGGTCTGCTACGCGGAGCCGTTCGGTATTCCTTGCTGACTGGTTCTGCGATCTCGCCTGATTCTTCGCCAGGTCGTCCACGCACTCGTGCACCACAGCGCCCACACGACCAGGATTGGTTGGAACAGCAGGCGGATGAAGCGAGCCGCGTCTGAGTCCAGGCCGAAGCCGGGAGTTCCGCTCACGAACTGCGAGACGTTGCCCGGGAAGATGACGACGAAGAACGCGGCGACCACCCAACCGAGCGGAGGTTGAAACCGCCGCGGTGCGGCGAGAAGGGCAACTCCGAGAATCACCTCGATGACCCCGGAGATCGCAACAACGGCATCGGGAGCCGGCAGCCACGGAGGCACTTGAGCGAGGAACGATTCCGCGTTGGTGAAGTGGCTGATTCCGGCGCCGACGAGGACCACGCCGAGAGCCAGCCGGGCGAGTATGTGCAGCACGCCCCGAGAATGCCACGGGACCTGCGTCTAGTGTTCGCGAGTGCCTTCCAGAGACGACCTCCGCAATATCGCCATCATCGCCCACGTCGATCACGGAAAGACGACGCTGGTCGACGCGATGCTGTGGCAGTCCGGTGCCTTCCGTGAGAACCAGGACGTCGCCGAGCGCGTCATGGATTCGATGGACCTGGAGCGAGAAAAGGGCATCACGATCCTCGCCAAGAACACTTCGGTCCGGTACGCCGGACCGTCAGCTCCCGATGGTGGCGTGGTCTTCAACATCATCGATACGCCCGGGCACGCGGACTTCGGCGGTGAAGTCGAGCGTGGCCTGGAAATGGTCGACGGTGTGGTGTTGCTTGTGGATGCATCCGAAGGTCCGCTTCCCCAAACGCGGTTCGTGCTGCGCAAGGCCCTGTCCAAGCGTTTGCCTGTGGTTCTGGTCATCAACAAGGTGGACCGCAATGACGCGCGTATCGAAGAAGTCGTCGATGAGGTCTACGAGTTGTTCCTCGACCTGGATGCCGATGACTCCCAGATCGATTTTCCGATCATCTACACCAGCGCCATCTCCGGCCGGGCGTCCACGACCATGCCCAACGACGGAGAACAGCCTGATTCCGACAACCTGGAGCCTCTCTTTGCAACATTGCTCGCGACCATCCCGGCACCGACCTTTGTCGAGGGAGCACCCCTGCAAGCCCATGTCACCAACCTTGATGCGTCGCCCTATCTCGGACGGCTTGCTCTGTGTCGCGTGCACGAGGGCAGCATTCGCAAGGGTCAGCAGGTTGCGTGGATTCGATCGGACGGGAGTGTCGATCGCGCCAAAGTCGTCGAACTGCTCATGACGGAGGCGTTGGAGCGAGTTCCCGTCGAGAGTGCGTCCGCCGGTGACATCATCGCGGTCGCAGGCATCCCTGAGATCACCATCGGTGAAACACTCTCCGACCCGGATGATCCACGGCAGCTGCCCGTCATCACGGTGGACGAACCATCGATTTCGATGACTATCGGCATCAACACGTCACCGCTGGCAGGCCGAAGTGGTGGCTCCAAGCTGACCGCACCGATGGTCAAGAGCCGACTGGAAGCGGAAACGATCGGCAATGTGTCGATTCGGGTGCTGCCGACCGAGCGTCCGGACACATGGGAGGTGCAGGGCCGAGGAGAGCTGCAACTGGCGATCCTCGTGGAGTTGATGCGCCGAGAAGGCTTCGAAATCACCGTCGGGAAACCTCAGGTGGTGACGCGAACGATCGACGGCGCCATGCACGAACCCGTCGAGCGTCTCACCGTGGATGTCCCGGAGGACTACCTCGGGGTGGTGACGCAACTGATGGCGCTTCGCAAAGGTCGCCTCGAGCAGATGGTGAATCACGGATCCGGTTGGGTCCGCATGGACTACCTGGTGCCGGCTCGGGGGCTGATCGGTTTCCGCACGGAATTCCTCACCGAGACTCGCGGCACCGGATTGCTGCACCACGTATTCGATCGTTATGAGCCGTGGCACGGTGAACTCCGCACCCGGCCGACGGGTTCTCTCGTTGCCGATAGGAGCGGAAGCACCACGGGGTTTGCTCTCGCCAACCTCCAAGAGCGCGGAACGATGTTTGTCGGACCGGGGACCGAGGTCTATGAGGGGATGATCGTCGGAGAGAACTCCCGATCGGATGACATGGATGTGAACCCGACGAAAGAGAAGAAGCTCACGAACATGCGGTCGAGCACCGGTGAGGTTCTCGTGCCACTGATCCCGCACCGGGAGTTATCGCTCGAGCAGGCACTGGAGTTCTGCCGTGAAGACGAATGCGTGGAAGTGACTCCGTCGGCGGTGAGAATGCGGAAGGTCCTGCTGGACGTTACCGAGCGAGTGAAGGCCGGCCGCAAACGAAAGTAGTGATGATCAACCGAGATGCTTGGTGAAGAAGTCGACTTCGGTCCACAGGAGATTCTCGGCGACAACCTCTTGCGGCGTCATATGGGTGACACCACTCAGGGGAAGGACATTGTGAGGCCGCCCCGCTTCGAGCAGCGCACGAGAGAGTTGCAGTGTGTGGGCGGCGAGCACGTTGTCGTCCGCGAGGCCATGAATAAGCAGCAAGGGACGAGTGAGGGCCGCGGCCCGAGACAGCAGCGATGTCCGCTCGTACGGGGAGTCGTGAGTCGAGGGGTTCCCCAGGTACCGCTCGGTGTAGGCGGTGTCGTAGAGCCGCCAATCAGTCACCGGAGCTCCGGCGACCGCGGCGTGAAAGACGTCGGGACGATCGAGCACCGCGAGCGCGGCGAGGTAGCCGCCGAAGGACCAACCCCGAATACCAACGCGAGAAAGGTCGAGTGCATCGTGGGAATTTGCGATGGCGAGTAGAGCGTCGACTTGATCCTCGAGCACTGGGCCGGCGAGGTCGTGGTGCACCGCATACTCCCAGTCGGGGCCGCGTCCGGGAGTCCCTCGGCCATCGGTAACGACCACGGCAAACCCTTGGTTGGCGAGCCACTGTTCGGTGAGATAGGCACCGCCGGCGGCGATCACACGTTGGGCGTGCGGTCCCCCATAGGGGCTGCAGATGATGGGCCAGCGCGCGCCGGGCTCGTGCTGCTGCGGGAGAAGAACCGCGGCGCTGAGATCTCGGGTCCCGGCGCGAAGAAGGTGCGGCCTTGCGGTGATGGCGGGCTCTTCGGCGTGCGAGGCAATGGTGACAACGCCGTGGGGGTCGATGATCCGCATCGTGGACGAGGTCAACGATGTGTTCGTGGAAGCAACGACGCTGACGTCGCCCTCGACGACCCCGGCGGACCAGTGCTCGGGGTCGGAGATGACGTCGACGTCACCAGAGAATCCGAGTCTCGCGAGCACTCGGGTTTCCGGAGCCATGGCTGCTACGACGGCGATGTGATC
>RGQW01000130.1 GCA_010029945.1 Actinomycetota bacterium
CCGCTCGAGGTGGGTGCTGCATCCGGCGCGCCCTCCTGCGTTGGATCTGGGGCCGGCGCTTGGGTTGGGTCTGTGGCCGGTGCTGTGGTCGGCGTAGGTGTCTGCGACGAAGAGTCAGCCGAGTCAATTGAGTCAGCCTCGTTCGCAGGGGTGTCGGGTGCCGGGGGAGTCCATGGGGGTACTCCGGCGAACTCCAGATACGCCCCGCAACCGGGACAGTAGGGAGTCCAGGTTGTCCTCGTGCCGCACCGTTGGCAGGTAATGCTGGACGGTGTTTCGGTCACGTCGCGACCGTCACGACGAGCTCGACATGCGCGGGTAGGACGGATTGGAGTGCAGTTCGGATGTCAGATTCCGTGACGCTCGATCCTGCGTCAGGCGTGAACGTGACCGTCACCTGCGGTGGGTTGGCCGCGGACCAGGTGGACGGTTCTTCGAATTCGTTAGCCGTTGTGACGCCTCCGGAATCCGTCACGTTGCAGGTGCCCCCGAAGAGTTCAGTCACTCGGTCAGAGATGCTTTGCGTGGTGCCGCGCCAGCGAGACCTCGGCACAGCATTCGCAAGGGCCTGTCGCTTCATCGCGTCGGTCCAGCCCTGTTCGCTCGAGACCAACAACCAGGTGCTCATGTAGTCGATGAAATCCATCGGAGCGAGATCAGCATCGAGATATGCGGGATAGCAATCGAGCGTCGAGATGATGGGTGCGAGAACCTCGTCGAAGGTGTCGAGAAACAAGTTGGTGACCCGGTCGCCGGCGAGCATGGATGGTGCGTAGTTGCGGAGTGGGAACGGGCTCGGCAATCCGGGAATGAGCGCGCGCTGTGTTGGCTCGAAGACCATTTGTCGCTCAATGGGGGATCTGTATGGCGTGGTCATTGTTGGACGACCTCGAAGTCCGACGGCAGGCTGTAGAGCAGATCGTGCGGCTTCAGTGAGATCTTGTCTGTTGGCTCGGCTCTGGCTCCAGAGACTGCGTCGATAGGAATCAGTCGGGCGACGTCCACGTACATCAGCCCCGGAACTTGCTGGAGCACGCTGTAGATATCTCCGACGGAGACGTCACGACCGAAAGGCCACCCCGTTCCGTCGTAGCCACCGTGCAGGGGGTGGAGGAAGTTTGCGATCGCATCGTCTGCCGCTGTCAGAACCTTTTCCTGATCTGCCTGCGAGTGGATAGCAAGCCGGGCAGCGACGGACACGCCCATATAGCGGGGAGGCTCGATTCGAACCGTGGTTCCCACCAGGCGCCGCTCATCGATGAACTTCTTCACGCTGGCCAGGGTTTCCTCGCGAGGACGAAGCAACTCGAAGGGAACGCGTCCCGGCTGGATATCAGGAACGACGAGAACCAGGACGGTGCCCGGGCTCCCGAAATCGGCTCCATTCAGACACTTAGTTCGCACCAGGGATGGAGATGCTTGCTGGGTGAGTAGTTCGAAGTCCGCTGCGCTGACTGCTCGGTTGCGGGCGCGCAGGTCGATGGCCGCCCGTGCCTTGAGGTCAGCGATCGTCTCCGGATCGACGCCGCCCACGGCGGGATGAATGTTCTCCGCCTTGGATATGAAAGGGATGCTGGTTCGCAGCAGTCGCAGCGCTCCTGCATCCACATTGCCGGCGACGCCACCACCCGCGCGATACTCCGGTACGCGAAGGTTGCTGCCCGACGGCGGTGTAGCACCGTAACTTCGGGTCGACCCATCGGGCTGGCGAACGATGGGTCCAAAGCGCAATTCACCGGTCACGTTGTCGAGACAGAAGATCTTCTCCTGTGGCTCTCGATTCGCGAAGGTTTCCACCCGAGTCCACCGTTCCCAGCCATCGGGGCTACTGACCTCGAGGATGAGATCGTCTTGGCCGGCGATGAGAGGCGTGCGGTTGAGCGTGAAGGCCTCTCCGGGAGTCCCAGCCGTCCTCCCGAGCATCTCGTTCTTCACGATCTGGCAGTGAGTCGCTGGCACGAATCCACCGATGGTTGCTGCGGACATGGAGCGGATCTTCGGAGACTCCTTGTATTCGGGTTGATCACCGTCTGCTGCGGTAACCCGAACTCGGATCCATGCCGCCGCTACACCGTTGAGGGAATTTTCCCGTTGTTCGCCAATGGATAACTCGATGGTGCCCTTCCTGTTGAAGCCACCAGTGGTGTCCATCAAGCATTCCACCGGTTCCCATGAGCGACCGTTCCACGCGTCGAATGCTCGCGGCGGTCGCTTCGGATCGACGCCGATGCCCTCGATACGTGAATCCACGGTGAGTCGCACGATGCAGTGAGACGCGGGTTTATTGAGGCCGATGAAGAATGCATCGTCGACTGCGGGAACCTCGGAGAAGCACTCGACGTCTTCGGAGGTTTTGTCGGTGATATCGACCGACGTGAACGCACCGCCGGCGGGCTGGGTGAGTGCGGCGGTAATGGACGTACTGACGAGTGTGAGGTCTTTGTCGGTCGTGAAGGACACGGGTGGGCCGTCGCCGCGGCGCGTCGTGGAAATCACGGTGCTGGCAGGAACGAGGATGTCATTGTCTTGAGGAACGGCGAGGGAGAACTGCATAGTCGTGTACGCGGCGGCCGGCGGTCGAAGCGTTTCGCCGAGGAAGTCGAGAAACTTGATCCAGTGCAGCTCAGGAACCTTGTTCAGCCTAAAGACCAATTGGTCGACCATGTAGGCGAAGGTCTCGATCAGCGTGACTCCGGGGTCGGCCACGTTGTTGTCGGTCCACTCGGGAGCACGCTGCTGAAGGAGGCGTTTCGCCTCGTCGACGAAGTCCTGAAAGGCGCGATCGTCCAGATTGGGGGATGGAAGGCTCATTACCCCTCCTGCTCGGGGATCAGATAGAAGGGTACGAGGAGGTTGCGCACGTCGTAGGAGTTCTTGATTCGGTACTTCACGGTTATTTCCGCGAGCGTGTTGTCCTGTTGGAATTCGACATCGACACCGAGGATGTCAGCCCGCGTCTCCCACCGTTCGAGCGAGCTGGTCACCAGAAGTTGAATGCGCGTCCGTAATTCTGGTGATGCGGAGTTGAACACGAGATCGTGGATTCCGCAGCCGAAGTCCGGCCGCATCGGACGTTCGCCGTAGGCGGTCCCGACGATGAGCGCGATGGAGCGTTCGATGTTGGCTGCGCCCGTGACCATGCCCAAACGACCCTGGGAATCAAGTTCGAGGGGGAACGCGATCCCCTTGCCGACGAAATCCTGCGTGGTCACGTTCACGCTCCCAGGTTGACTATGCCGCCGGACACATCCACGGCGGGTGCGACCAAACTGATGTCTCCGCTTGCTTCTACGTTGATGGATGAAGCAGCGATACTCAATTCGCCGGCAGAGGACAGTTCCAGCGCACCCTCGGCTGAAACCGAGACATCCCCCTCGCCGTTGATGGTGACATCGCTCGCGTTGACGAGAACAGCTCCTTCGGAATTCACAGTAACGTCCGAGGCGCTGGTGATGATGATGGGTTGTTCTTCGATGGTCATGATCTCGATCCCTGATTCTGGCGAAAGGCGGATCATGCACGAGGCGCCGAGTGTGGTTTGGATAGTGAGCGAGGTATTTTCCGGGCTGTCGTTGAAAATGAGTTGATGCCCGTCGCGCGAGGTGTAGGCGCGGATCATGGGTGCCCCTTGGACAATTTCGCCGAAGGGGATTGCCCCTCTGCGGTCCTGGCTGTAGAGGCCCCCGATGACATATGGGGAGTTCAACTGCCCGTTCTCGAATGCAACGAGAACCTCGTCGGTGGGTTCGGGAAGAATCTGCCAGCCGAGCATCTCCCCGGCTCCAGGCTGCACGACTCGTGCCCACGGACTGACATACGTTTCAGATAGCCACGGGAAACTCAACAGCACCCGGCCCATTGCCTCGGGATCCTCGGTGTCGGTGACGATCGCTGAATACACGCCCGTCAACTTCGAGGACGTCACGGCCGCGTCTTGAAGGCCGGCGAGCGTGCGGTCTTCGAGCCCAGAGCACACCAAGGATGTTCGGTACCCCGTCAGGTTGGGTGCGAACGTGTGAATACTCGAGGTGACGGTGTACTCGCCGGTCAGCAGGCCGGCATCGGCGAGGCTGATGGCTCGGTTGGGCATGATCGAAGGATTGCCGCGCATCTCGATTTCGATGTTTGCGTACGCCCCGGACAGCCGTGCCGCCAAGCCTTCCGAAGCCGCTTCGGTGGCCGCCTCGTTCCCGGCCAACCTGTCGAGTCGAACAAACTGATTCACGCCGCCAAGCTCAGCTCCGAGCTCCTCAGGGAGCACCGTGTTCAAGGACGTGTCCGACAACGTGGGGGCTTCTCCCAGGGACGGCAGACCAAGGGATTGATCCCAGCCTCGAGCCGAGGAAGCTGCTGTGATGCCGGATCCGGAAACCGAGGCTTCGAGGTTGATGATGCGGTCGTCACCGATAGAGAAGGACAACGGTGACGGATCGATACCAATGGGTGGTGGCGCCGTCTCGGCGGGCATTGTCGGACCGAAATGCAACGTGGGAGTGCCGGTGAGCGGGTTGATGGCGACGTTGACCACGTACCCGATCTCCTTGGCAAGGCGCACCAGAAAGTCCCAGTAGGTTTCGTTCGCCTGCACGACCATCTCGTGCACGACCGGGTGTGGGACGGCTTCGGTGACGATGGCGTGCTCGGCCCCGACTGCTTCGGCCACCTCGCTGTAGCTCATCATCGGGTAGCCCATGGTCTTTTGACCGTGGAGGAGTCGGTGGCTTGCGTCGTACGCACGCAC